>JAYTPS010000135.1:0-8114 GCA_043747155.1 Flavobacterium sp.
CTCAAAATTTAGTTACCGCTGCCGTTGGAACTACACTTCAAGAAGCAGAAGGAATTTTGCAACAAAATAAAATTGAAAAATTGCCAGTAGTTGATGTCAATTATAAATTAGTTGGATTAATTACTTTTAGAGATATTACCAAACTTACTCAAAAGCCCAATGCCAATAAAGATTCTTTTGGACGACTTCGAGTTGCCGCAGCACTTGGTGTTACTGCCGATGCGTTGGAAAGAGCAACCGCTTTAGTAAATGCTGGAGTTGATGCAGTAATTATCGATACAGCTCATGGTCACACAAAAGGTGTAGTTGATGTGTTGAAGCAAGTAAAAGCTAAATTTCCAAATCTTGATGTTATTGTTGGAAATATTGCCACAGCCGAAGCTGCAATTTATTTAGTAGAAAATGGAGCTGATGGTGTAAAAGTTGGAATTGGTCCAGGTTCAATTTGTACAACAAGAGTTATTGCTGGAGTTGGTTTTCCACAGTTTTCGGCAGTTTTAGAAGTTGCTGCTGCCATAAAAGGTTCTGGAGTTCCAGTAATTGCCGATGGCGGAATTCGTTACACTGGCGATATTCCAAAAGCCATTGCTGCTGGCGCAGATTGTGTAATGTTGGGTTCACTTCTTGCAGGAACAAAAGAAAGTCCAGGAGAAACTATTATTTTTGAAGGAAGAAAATTCAAATCATATCGCGGAATGGGTTCTATTGAAGCAATGGAAGATGGTTCAAAAGACAGATATTTTCAAGACGTAGAAGACGATATTAAAAAATTAGTTCCAGAAGGAATCGTTGGTCGTGTTCCATACAAAGGCGAACTGAATGAAAGTATGCAACAATTTATTGGCGGACTTCGAGCTGGAATGGGTTATTGCGGATCTAAAGATATTGCTACTTTACAAGAAACAGGACGATTTGTGAGAATTACAACTAGCGGAATTGGCGAAAGTCATCCTCACAATGTTACGATTACTAAGGAAGCACCGAATTATTCTAGGTAAATTTTTGCCACGAAGACACTAAGTCATAAATAACAAAGTTGAAAGAATCCAAATTTAGATTCTTTCAGCTTTGTTATTTAAACTTCTAATCTTCTAAACTTCCAAACTTTGAGACTTTGTGTCTTTGTGGCAAAAAATTAAATCCCCAAATAATTACTAGGAGAAATAACCATCAACTCTTTTTTTACGTCTTCAGAAATTTCTAAAGTTTGAATAAAATTATGAATCGATTCTTTATTCATAATTTCGTTGGTTCTTGTCAATCCTTTCAGTGCTTCGTATGGATTCGGATAACCTTCACGTCGTAAAATTGTTTGAATTGCTTCGGCTACAACTGCCCAATTTTTTTCTAAATCTTCGGCAAATTTTGGTTCGTTTAATAGTAATTTATTCAAACCTTTCAAAGTTGCTTCAAATGCAATTAAAGTATGACCAATTGGAACACCAATGTTTCTTAAAACGGTACTATCAGTTAAATCACGTTGCAATCTTGATAAAGGTAATTTGGCAGAAAGATGTTCAAAAATGGCATTGGCAATTCCTAAATTTCCTTCACTATTTTCAAAATCTATTGGGTTTACTTTATGTGGCATTGCCGATGAACCAATTTCGCCTGCTTTTATTTTTTGTTTGAAATAATCCATAGAAACATAGGTCCAAATGTCTCTGTCTAAATCGATTATAATAGTATTTATTCGTTTTAACGCATCGAAAAAGGCAGCAAAATGATCGTAATGTTCTATTTGTGTTGTTGGAAAAGAATGTTGTAAACCTAGTGTTTCTTCCACGAAAGTGTTACCAAATTTTTTCCAATCAATAGTTGAATAAGCAATGTGATGCGCATTAAAATTTCCTGTTGCGCCACCAAATTTTGCCGCAAACGGAATGTTAAACAACAAACGCATTTGCTCCTCAAGACGTTCTACAAAAACTAAAAATTCTTTTCCAAGTCGAGTAGGAGATGCAGGTTGACCGTGAGTTCTTGCCAACATTGGAATGTCTTTCCACTCAATGGCAAGTTCTTTTAATTTTGCTATTAAAGCAATTAAACTTGGTAAATACACGTTTTCAAAAGCTTCTTTTGTAGAAAGCGGAATGGCAGTATTGTTAATATCTTGAGAAGTTAATCCAAAGTGAATGAACTCTTTATATTGTGATAAATTTAGTTTTTCAAATTTTTCTTTAATAAAATACTCAACTGCTTTTACATCGTGATTGGTAGTTTTTTCAGATTCTTTTATCCAAAGTGCATCCTCAGTTGAGAAATTTAAATAAATGTTTCTAAGTTCTGAAAACACTTTAGCATCTACAGTTTTTAATTGTGGCAAAGGCAATTCGCAAAGTGAAATGAAATATTCAATTTCTACTAAAACTCTATATTTTATTAATGCTTCTTCAGAAAAATAAGCTGATAATGATTTAGTTTTACTTCGGTATCTTCCATCAATTGGCGAAACTGCATTTAATTCTGTTAGTTGCATTATTGTTATGTTTTGAAGTGCAAAAATAGTTAAACCAATTTAGAATATAGAACATAGAATAAAGAAAATAGAATGCATATTAATAAATTAACTCCTTACAGTATAATTGATAATAAGTAAAAAAATAATTTTTAGATATTAAATTAAAATCAAATTATAAAATTTATAATAAAAAATAAAAAATAAAAAATACACAAGAGTTAAGTACTAAAACTATTTAATTTTTCATTCTCTATTTTCTTTACTCTATATTCTTTTTTCATTCTCTATATTCTTTTTTCTATTCTCCATATTCTTTTTTCTATTCTCTATATTCTTTTTTCTATTCTCTTTTAAGTAGTCTATCTTTCAATAATGGCAAACCTTCACTAGCTTTTAAGGGAATAATTTCAACTTTATTGTTTATATTATGCATTGTTCCAGGATTTGGATCAATATAATAAATAGGAATATTTGGTGGTGTAAATTCAACCAAACCTGCTGCTGGATAAACTTGTAGTGAAGTTCCAATTACGGCAAAAAAATCGGCATTTTGAGTAATTTCTAATGCTTCTTCAAGTGCAGGAACATCTTCGCCAAACCATACAATATGTGGTCGCAATTGAAATCCGTTTTTATCAACATCGGTTTTATTTAAATCGGTTTTCCAGTCTAAAATGTAGTTTTTATCTTTTACACTTCGCACTTTAAATAATTCTCCGTGAAGATGTAAAACATTTTTACTTCCAGCTTTTTCATGCAAATTATCTACGTTTTGAGTAATTATGTAGACTTCAAAATATTTCTCTAAATCGGCAAGAACTTTGTGTCCAAGATTTGGTTCAACTTCGTGTAATTGTTTTCTTCGTTGATTATAAAAATCTAAAACTAATTCTTGATTTTTGCGCCAACCTTCTGGAGTTGCAACATCCATAACATTATGTCCTTCCCAAAGTCCGTCAGAATCTCTAAAAGTTTTTATACCACTTTCTGCCGAAATTCCTGCACCAGTTAAAACTACTAATTTCTTTTTCATATTTTTTTATATAATTTGTCATTTCGACGAAGGAGAAATCTCATTACTCTTTTATGATATGCGATTTCTCCTTCGTCGAAATGACAAAACAGTAACTTTATCAAAGATATAAAAGTATTGAATATTAATAAATTGACTTTCACTATTTTTGTAAAAATAATTTTGATATGGTCGATTTAGATTACTTAGCTTTTTTAGAAAACATACTTACCGAAAGCAGAAAAGAACGCTTTTTGCAGGTTTTATCTAAACGTACCAATCATTTTACTATTGCAATGGAAGATATTTTTCAGTTGCACAATACTAGTGCTGTGATGAGAAGTTGCGAGGTTTTTGGAATTCAACAACTCAATGTTATTGAAGAACGATATACAAAATCTATAGATAAAGAAATTGCAATGGGCGCACAAAAATGGGTTGATGTAAATAGATTTGAAAGTATTTCTAATTGCATTTCTACTTTAAAAAGTAAAGGTTATCAGATAATTGCAACTTCGCCACACGAAAATGATTGCGATTTAGACAATTTTGATATATCAAAACCAAGTGCTTTTTTCTTTGGTACAGAACGTGACGGATTATCAGAAGAAGTTTTGCAAAAAGCCGATGGATTTTTAAAAATTCCGATGGCTGGTTTTACTGAAAGTTTAAATATTTCAGTTTCGGCAGCCATTATTATTCAGAATTTAATGAGTCGTTTGCACAAATCAGATATTAAATGGCAATTAACTGATAACGAAATCTTAGAACAAAGGTTGCTTTGGGCAAAAAATACCATTAAAGATATTAAGAGAATTGAAGAACGATATTACGCTGAAAATTAATAATTTACTTGACTTTTAAATTGAATATCGGTTATTAAATTTGGATTTAATTCATATCTATACAATCCATTTTCACCAATTGCAAAAAGTGTATTTTCTTTGATAATTACGTCGAAACAATTTTTTTCAATAGTATTTACTAAAATTGGTTCTGCAGGATTGATGATGTTAAATATCTTAATAACATCATCGCATACAAATAAATAATTATTGTAAAGTGCTAAACCTTTTGGGTACGTTAAATTTTTAGAATGAATTAATATTGGATTATTTAAATTAGTTGTATTGTAAACTTGTAAAACATTTAGATTATTTCCACAAAAAGTTCCAGAATGTAATGTTACAAAAGAATGTGTAGCATTTGCAACAACAGGATCGCAAGATGTAAAATGTTGCGCACTAGATAATTGAATAGGATTTTCTGGATTTTCTAACGAATAGATAAACATTCCGTTTCTTGAACCAATAAATAAATATTGATCATAAGAAAATAAAGTTTCAATATTAAATCCAACTTCAACTTCGTTTACACTAACAGGAACTGATGGATTTAACAACGAAAAAACATTTAATTTAGAATTATCAACCGCGTAAAGATAGTTTCCTTTTAGTGCAAATATTGCCAAAGAACCACCTTGTCCATCAGCAGATGAAGAATTAGCTTTATCAGTTGAACAACTTGTTATCAATAAAATAAATACAAATAATGATATAATATTTTTCATAATTTAGTTGTTAGGAATCCAATTAATAATTATTTGATCGTTAGTTGGGTTACCACTAAATCCTTGTGGAGATAATTTTTGAGGAAATGCATTTTTAATTCTATTGGTAACTGCAATTGTATTATTAGCAAAATTGTAATTTACACTTACTAAATCTACTGCTTGGTTTACATATAAAATATTATTTCTAATTGCCAAATCTGTTGCGCCAGGAAAATTAATATAACCAATAGCAACTGGGTTTGTTGCATTAGAATAATTATAAATTTGAAATCCTTTGTTAACATCATTTACAAACATGATATCATCTTTTATATAGATTTTACCAGATTTTATAGTTGTTTTTGGATTTTCTAAAACTACAGAATTTTCTAGTTGTGCTCTTGTAATATATACAGGTTCATAATTAGTTGATTGAAAATCATTTGGTTGTATGTTAAAAATGCAACTAATAAAAAGTTGACTCATTAATGCAAAGTAGAGAATATATTTTTTTTCATTTTCGTTTTTTTTTATAGATGGAAAATTTAGAAAATGGTTGCGTTTTAAAAAGTTAAAGTTTAAAAACTCTAGATTAGTTTTTCATATAAATAAAATTCAGAATATTCAGTTTGATCAATTAATGCAAAATTCATTTTTTCGACTAGTTTTATTGATGGAATGTTTTCTTTTTTTATCAATCCAATTATTGTTTCTTGTTTTAGATTTTTTAAATATTGAAACATAATTGTCATGACTTGAAAACCATATCCTAATCGCCAATATTTTTTTCCTATTGAACAACCTATTTTGCATTTTGTATTTGAAATTGGAATAATAAGAAAAGTACCAATTAATTCATTGGATATTTTTTCGACAATTCCGTATCTGAATTCAGTTTTGGTTTTTATATTTTCAATTGTATTTTCAATCATAATAATTGTTTCTTCAATGTTTTCAAAACTTTTACTGCCTCTATACTTCATGGCTTCTTTATCTGAATATAATTCAAATAAAACTTCAAGATCGTTATGGTTTAATTCTCTTAGGTATAATTTTTCGTTTTCTGCAATCATTTTTTGCAATTTTTTTAGTTACAATGGTTATTATCAAATGTATTATAAATTATGGAATATTTATTGCTTAATTATGATTTTAATGTACTGACATTAATTTTTTAGCCCTTATGTTGCAATTGTTGGAGCTCTTTATCTTGTAATTAAAAACAAGATAAAAGCGACTTGCAACAGCAGGATTATGGTTGGTTGAAAATGCCCAAAATATTCGCTACTGATATGCACAAACATAAATTTTAAATAAAAATAATTTGTTTTTATAATTGATGAAATTTAGTTATTTTTGTGCTCCGAAACTTCGGGATTTTAATAGACAAAAACTTCATTATGGACATACACGAATACCAAGGAAAAGAAATATTAGCCAGTTATGGTGTAAAAGTGCAACGTGGTTATGTGGCCAATAATCCGCAAGAAGCGGTTGCTGCTGCAAAACAGTTAACTGCTGAAACTGGAACTGGTTGGCATGTTATTAAAGCACAAGTTCACGCAGGTGGAAGAGGAAAAGGTGGTGGAGTGAAACTTGCTAAAAACTTGCAGCAAGTTGAAGAATTGGCTGAGCAAATTATTGGTATGCAATTAATTACGCCTCAAACAAGTGCCGAAGGTAAAAAAGTTCATAAAGTTTTGGTTGCTGAAGATGTTTATTATCCAGGCGAAAGTGAAACTAGTGAGTTTTACATGTCGGTTTTATTAAATAGAGCAACTGCTAAAAACATGATTGTTTATTCTACAGAAGGTGGAATGGATATTGAAGAAGTTGCAGAACATACACCACATTTAATCCATAACGAGGAAATTGACCCAAATGTTGGGCTTCAAGGTTTTCAAGCAAGAAGAATTGCCTTCAATTTAGGTCTATCTGGAAATGCTTTTAAAGAAATGGTTCAGTTTATAGATGCTTTGTATAAAGCTTACGTTGGATCTGATGCGTCAATGTTTGAAATAAACCCAGTTTTAAAAACTTCTGATAATAAAATTATTGCTGTTGACGCCAAAGTAAATCTTGATGATAATGCATTGTATCGTCATCCTACATTGGCAGAATATAGAGACGTTAGAGAAGAAAACCCAATTGAAGTTGAAGCAAAAGCTGCTGGGTTAAACTATGTTGACCTTGACGGAACTGTGGGTTGTATGGTAAATGGTGCTGGACTTGCAATGGCAACTATGGATTTAATTAAATATGCAGGATTTGAACCAGCAAATTTTCTAGATGTTGGTGGAACGGCAGATGCAAAACGTGTAGAATTGGCTTTTAGAATTATTTTAAAAGACGCCAATGTAAAAGCTATTTTGATTAATATTTTTGGAGGAATTGTTCGTTGTGATAGAGTAGCGCAAGGTGTTGTTGATGCGTATAAAAATATGGGTGATGCAATTAAAGTTCCAATTATTGTGAGATTGCAAGGTACAAATGCCGAAATTGCTAAGGAATTAATTGATAATTCTGGTATGCCAATATTATCTGCGGTACAATTTCAAGAAGCTGCAGATCAAGTTCAAGCTGCGCTTTCTTAGTTTAATTAAAATAATATTTTATATAGCAAATCCCAATGAGAATTGGGATTTTTTTAATTATCTAATATTTTAATCATTTCATCACTATATTCTTCTGAGCCAAATTTGCACAGATATTTCATTTTATTTCCATTAATTTTAATTATTGTAACAAATAATTCTTTGCCTTGCATACCTTTTACAGTAGTGTTCAATATTTTTTTTAAAGTTAAAGTATATGCACAATCTGATGTCCAATCGATGTAGCTGTGAACTTCGGTGCCGTCATTTAAATTGATTTCGATTTGAATTTTTTCAGTGCGTTGAACAATCCAATCTGAAAAAATTGGATTTTCATATCTAAAATTTCCAGTTTTAAAATCAGCACATTTTAAATCTTGACCACAGCAAATAGTTGTTGAGAAATGAAGGAATAAATAAAAATATATTTTCAAAAGCGTTATTTTTTAAATTCAGGAAATTTAATACTATTACAGTCGATTTTTTGTAATGTAC
>JAYTPS010000136.1:0-12445 GCA_043747155.1 Flavobacterium sp.
GTAAAACAACAGCTTGTTGAACTTGAAAACGGACAAGTTTTAGAGTTTAACTTAACTGTTACTGAATTAATAAAATAATTAATGTAGCTTTGGTTTCGTTGTTAGCGAAACCAAAGTTTTTATTTTGAAAATTATGATAAGTAAAATTACTATTGACAAACTTTCAATTAGAAACAATAATCATAATATAACGGTTACACCAATAAATTATGACCCTAAAACCCAGCGTCTTTTAGTTTCGTTAAATAATAAAGTTGCAGAAACTATTCTTAACGAAAAAACTGGAAATTTAATTGCTAAAATTGAAGCACCAATTGTAAATTCTAATAATTTATACACCATTATTGTTCCTGATGTGCGTGTAAAAGTTTTTGTATATGATTTTATTAATGACAAAATTTTAGGAGCAAAACTTCAAGAGTTTAAATTTAATTTACAGCAATTTGAATACGAAGCAATAGATGAGTTGTTGACTACTTCTCCTTTAATAATCGGAGATTGGGACCAAAAAACAGTGGTTTCTAAAGCTTATCTCGAACAGAAAATGATTCTTGTATTTAATAATAATCAATGGATTGTAAAATACCATCAGTCAACAAAAGGTTCAGAGTTGGTAGATTTTTATAGGAAGTATGATGATTCACTAGCAAAATCTACAGGAACATCAGATAATGTTTATGATTTAATGTTTTACATAGAAACAGATTACAATGTAAATCTTGGGAAAGTTTTGCTCATTAAAATGAGTAACGCAATGATAGATTTTTATAGTAAATCAGTTAAAGAAAATTCATCAACAAACGTAATAAAAGAATGGAGTGAACAAATCTATAATTTAAATAAGAACAAAGATGGATTTACAGCTACAATTAATGATATAGAAAAGGCATTTTTACTTGAAATTCGTTACCGCCCATTAGTAAATAAAGGAACCTTCAAGTATACAAACTCTGAGGTTACTTCTATTATTTCTTCACAATTATCTAAAAAAATAAGAGCAATAAAAATAGATAGAGAAAATTGGGATCCAACTTTAAAATCAGACAGATATAAATTAAAGTCTTATGAAAACGGAATTAATTATATCAGTTCAACCCTAAATGATTTTAAAAACGAAGTAACAATTTATAGAAATTTTTTAGCTGTAATAAGTTCATATACGCCAAAAAATGTATTTCTTGATAGTTGTATTTCATTACTAAAATCTTTTGAAGATGGAATTTCGTTTATAGCCCAAATAGTATTATCCAATAAAGAAAATAACAAAGCGTTTTTTGCCTATTTATGTGGTATAATAAATGGTGTTTTCGAATTCATTTGTGGTATAATTGATGTAATTTTTCTACTATTAGAATTAATTATTTCAACAAATTTAAAAGAAGAACCACAATATCAACTTGATTTTTTACAATTAAGAGAAGGACTAGAAGAATGTATTGAAGCTTGGCTAAAAGATCCAGAATTTTTGAGTAAAGAAATTGAAAATATGATTAATGCTTATGATTATGCACGCTACAAAGATCCAAAACTAACCGTATATCAAATAGCACATAATACAGGTGAAGATTTAGTATTAACAATTGATATTATATTAAGTTTTATAGCCATTGTAAAAGCTCTTACCAACTCATCAAAATATTTACCTAAATTTACAGAGTGGATTGATGAGGTTGTGGAACGAAATCCAAGAATTTCTAGAAAAATAGATTGGCTTTCTTCGGGATTTTTTAAATTTGGTAATGATGGGAAAACTTTTAGAAACTTCACGAAGTTACAACAAAGAGTGGATGACGGTTGGTACAATATCTTATGTCACGGAGAAGGAAAGAGAGTTATTATTGACGGAAGAAAATATAAAGCAGAGGATTTTGCTAAAAAACTTTTAGTTGAAGGATATGAAAAAGGAAATCCAATTCGATTAATTGCTTGTGAAACGGGTTCAAAACCAAATGGTTTTGCTTCTCAATTAGCAAAAATATTAGAAACAAAGGTTATTGCTCCAACTGAGAAAATACGAGTTGATGATTTTGGAGAATTCATTATCGATAAAAAAGGTAAATTTGTTGAATTTAATAAATAAAAAAATGAAATATTTTGGTTTTATAAAAGAACATGATAATGAAGATTATTCAATTAGCATAAAAGATTTAATTAATGAAAATAATACTGAAAACCCATATAGGTTAGAGGTTTTGGAATATTTAAAAAAAGGAGAATTATGTGTAGCTTGGATGGGATGCGTTGAAAATGCTAATGATTCTAATTTTCAAACTGATGAATATGTTGATGATGATTTTATTGCATTTGTTGCTATTGATACTGATGGTAAATGGTATTGGCCTGAATACATAATTACTTATTTAGAAAAATATCCAACTATAAAAATTGATGGTGAATTTGTTAATTATGTACTAAAAAATATAGATAAAGAAATTAAATTATCTGAAGAAGAAATTTCAAAATTAGAAAAAGAGTATTTAAACAAAACATAACCAGATAGCGCGGATTTGCAATCATAAGTGTTCGAAACCTTAATCTGGATTTAAAAAGGCATCCACTTTATTAGGGTTTCCTCCACATTTTTCAACAATATCTTTAATAATAAGCACTTCTAATTCTTGTGCAAACTTCAATTTGGGTATCTTATATCCTTTTAAATCATTGAGTTTTTTATAAACTATTAATAAAATTGCTGTTATTAAAGTCATATACATAATCACTTTTACCCCATTTGCATTTCTGCTTAACAAATGACTAAAATTTAGATTTTGTTTTATGAATTTAAAGAATACTTCAATTTCCCAACGTTGTTTATAAATTTCTGCTACATCTATGGTTGTTAATGTTTTACTATTAGTCAAAAAATAAAATATTTCTCCATTTTCCTTTTCTTTTGCAATTATTAAACGTAAAAATCCTTTCGTTTTTTTATTTCGTTTATCATATAATATTACTTCTAAATCTCGTTCTAATAGTAATTTTTCGGTTTCTTTTGTCTTGACTTCTAGTTTATTAATAATCTCAAAACGAGTGTAATTATTTAACCTTGTTATAAATATTAGCCCACTTTCATTAAACTCCTCAAATGTTGCTCTTGCTTGAAGACCTCTGTCAAAAACTAAAATATTGCCTGCACTAAATGGACATTCTTTTATCAATTCTTTTAATGCAAAATCTTCGGAAACAAACGATTGTTCTGTAAATATTTTTAAATGAATTGGTATGTTTGAAAAAGCAATACTAAACTTTATATATTTCTTATCTCCTTTTTGATTAATTGTCATTCCTTCTTTATAATAACTTAGAAGAAATAGTCACCATTGTTGAATCGAAAGAAATAATATTATGCTTTTTCTTCAAATATTTATCTTGATGTTTTTTTAAACAACAATTGAATATTGCTTTAAAATAATCAGGATTTATACTTACCAATCGATCTCTTATCGAATTGTACTTTACTCCTTTATAACTAGTACTTGCAATGCTTTTAAAAGCTAAAGAATGATAAAATTCTTCCATTACTCGCAAACTATTATTTTTGACATTTAACATCGAAAATAATAGTAATTGAAACATCGTTTGCCCATGAAGTTTTTTTACTTGATGGTCAACTTTATATTCAATTGATAACTTAACTAACTCTTCTTTTGGGATATATCCTAAAACTTCTTCTAGTCTCATAAGTCTTTTTGGGACTCAAATATAATAATTTTAAGGTTTCGAACACTTATGATTTGCAATCCGTGCCAACAAAGTTGAGAGTATTAATTGTAATTAAAAAATTAATAGTTTTGAATTATATAAGTTATGAGAAATTGTTTTTTTGATTTTGTTGGCACGAATTGCAAATACCATATCTTAACAATAATCCTGAAAATTATTCTTTTGTCTTTAACTATTCGTTGAGTTTTTCAAACATCGATCGGATTAATTTTACGCGTTAGCGCATATCTCAACACAACGATAACCCAAATTATTTTAAACCGCAAAAAATGCTTCTAATTCTTTTAAAGTTTCTGGCGAGGTTTTAATATCTTTTACTATTTCGCCTTTGTTTAATGCTACAATTCGGTTGCAAACCTCAACAGTGTGCACCAAATCATGGCTCGAAACCAAAACAGTAGTATTCGGATTTTGGGCTAATTCGAGTATAATTTTCTTTAATCGGTTTACTGTGGTTGGGTCAAGATTGGCAAACGGTTCATCGAGAATTACAACTTCTGGATTACCAATTAAAGTGGCAATAATTCCCACTTTTTTCATGTTTCCTTTAGATAAATCACGCAAATATTTTTTGCTATTTAGAATTTCACCATTAAAAAATTCTTCATGTTTTTTTAACAACCCATCAACATCGGCTTTGTTCTGACCTCTCAAATCGCCAATGAAATAAAAATATTCTTCGGCTGTTAAGTATCCTATTAAGAAACTTTCATCAATAAAAGCAGCGGTAAATGGTTTCCATGCTTCGCTAGTATTTACTTGAATAGAATTGTTTTTTATAAATCCTGTTGACGGCTGAATTAAATCTAATAACAAACTGAAAAAAGTTGTTTTTCCTGCGCCGTTGTTTCCTACAAGTCCAAAACTTTGTCCTTTTGGAATTTCTAGATTTGATATATTTAAAACGGTAACTCCGTTGTTATAGGTTTTTGAAAGGTTGTTTACTTGAATCATGGGTTTTTATTTTTTATTGATACGTTGCATTTTTTATGATTGTTGATACGTTGCAATGCAACGCATTTATCTTTGTTTATATGCTGCAATGGTTGCGTATTTTTCTCTTTTATAAATTTTTTCGATTTGATTAAAAACATAATTCCTAAATGCAAATCCAATAATACCTGCAAGTGCAACAAACAATAATCCAATATTTGGAGAAAAAACATAATATCCTAAAGCATAAACCGCCATTGGTAAAAGCATTTTTGGCAGTGCAATTAACATGGTTTTTAAATTAAACGCCTGCTTGTCGCCAAATGCACCTTTTGCAGTTGATAAATCAATTGGGGTTTTAACAAATGCACCGCCAAGCATAACTAAATGAGAGTTTACACCGATATTAAAAATGGCTCCAACTACAATTAATAAATAAACGTGCAATCCAAAACACAAATAAAAAGAAGCAAGAACTGTTGAAATTAAAGTTCCAATAACCATTAACCACCATTTAGAACTGATGTACTCTTTATATTGAATATTTTGACTCATCATCAATTGATAATAAGCACTATCCCAACTTGGCACAAATTGCCCAAAAGTGAAGAGAAATCCGCCTGAAACAAAAATTCCTGCAAAAATTTGAAAAATCGGACTTTTATAAGCATCGATAGAATTGGTAAAAAATAACAAGCCATAAAAAATAAATAAAAAACTCATTATCAATGTAGTTTTAGATCTTTTGTTTCTTCGCAATAATCGAATGTCATTTTTTAAGAACGTTCCAAGAGTTCCGAATTGGTCTAAAAATGCATAGTTTTCAGTTTTGGCAATGTCATTTTTAGTAGCCAATCCTTCATCTAAATTCAAATTACTTTTGAAATAATTAAAAGCAAAATAATATGCTGCAATGGCTAATACTATCGGAATTAAAAACACATAAAAAGTAGCATACATTCCTTGAAAAAATGGTTTTATGTATATGGTAATATCAAATAAATTATAATATTGAGCAAATCCAAAACTTGCAACAACAGCTAAAACAGAATAAAAAATACTGTCTTTATTATTAATTAAAACATTGATAAAATTATTTAAATAAATCATTGCCATAATTCCTATATGCCACAGAATTACATTAAAAACAGAATATCCATTTATAATTAAAACAATCGAAAAAGGAACGAAGAAAAAAGCATGTGACCAGTTAAAAAAAGATAAAATTGTTTTTCCAAGAGTAAAATGAACAATCGTATTTCTTTTTATTGGTAAGGTAAGTAATGGTTTAATGTTCATTACAGGCATTTTTTGAAGAAAAAACCTAATTATTAAATCAATTACCAAATAATAAATCAAAAATTGGTTAATAACCGAAAGAGGATCGGGATTAAGTTCTTCTTTAATAATGTAAAAAGAGGCAATTCCTGCTCCAACAAACATTACAATGAAATAAACCGCAAAAAATCCCATCAAGATTTTCATTGCAATATTTGTCCCTAAAGATGCTGAACGGAGAAAAGATTTCCATTCGAGCATGATAAAATGTTTAAGCATAGTTTATTATTTTGGTTATATATTAGATGATAAATGTAAGTAATTGTTACAAAATATTTCAAAGTACTTTAATTACATTACAGTTGTGATTTCTTACCTTTGTTAAAAATTTATCAATGTCAGCTTTCTATAAATTACAAATAAAAGAAGTAAAACGCGAAACGCCAAGCGCAGTTTCTGTTGTTTTTAATATTCCAGCCGAATTAAAATCGGCATACCAATTCATTGCAGGTCAATATATTAATTTGAAATTAACGCTAGACGGACAAGAAATTCGTCGTGCCTATTCCATTTGTTCTTCGCCAGAAAGTGGTGAATTAAGAATTGCAATTAAGTCAGTTAAAAACGGACATTTTTCAAAGTTTGCTAACGATAATTTAAAAGTGGGTGACATTATTGAAGTAGGTCAACCTGAAGGTAAATTTACATTTGAACCACAAGTTGATAAGCAAAAAAACTATGCTGCATTTGTTGCCGGAAGCGGAATTACTCCAGTTTTATCTATTTTAAAATCAGTATTAGAGAGTGAACCAAATAGTTCTTTCGTTTTGGTTTACGGAAATAAAAATACCGAAGAAACTATATTTCATCAAGAATTACACAATTTACAATTAAAATATGTAGGACGTTTCTTTTTGCATTTTGTTTATAGTCAAATAAAAGTTGAAAACGAACTTTTTGGACGAATTGATATTTCAAATACGAATTTTGTATTGAATAATAAACACAAGGAAAAAGAGTTTGATAAATTTTATTTATGCGGACCAGAAGAAATGATAAATTTGGTTTCTACTGTTTTAAAAGAACATAATGTAGCTGATAAAGACATAAAATTTGAATTATTTTCTACATCTACAACCGAAAATAAAGAAGCAACTTCTCACAATGGACATACAAAAATAACCGTTTTAGTTGATGGCGACGAAGCAATATTTGAAATGAGTCAAAAGCAAACTATTCTTGAAGCTACTTTAAAACAAGGCATTGACGCACCATATTCTTGCCAAGGAGGAATTTGCAGCAGCTGTTTAGCACGAATTTCAAAAGGAACTGCCGAAATGAAAAAGAACTCTATTTTAACTGATAAAGAAATTGCAGATGGTTTAATTTTAACTTGTCAAGCGCATCCAACTTCTAGCGAGATAACTGTTGATTATGACGATGTTTAGATTGTCGGTTTTTATTAAATTGATTGTTGCTTTTTTGACATTGACTTTTGACATTGATTTTTGACATTGACTTTTGAAATTGATTTTTGAAATTGATTTTTGAAATTTACATTGCTATTGAACTATGAAAAACATCAGACAATTATTTAAAAACAAACAAAATCTTCTAGATGAACCAGAAGTAGAACAACTTATTGACTATTGCGAAAAACTTCAAGATGAAATTGTAGATTTTAAATTTGAGAAAAATAAAAACAAAGAATTAATCATGCTCGATATGATTAAAGAAGTCATAAAAGGTTGTAATGCCATTGAAAAAGAACAACTAGAACACCAACGTTTTGGCTATGAACCACCTAATTATCAAGAAACTATTTCTAATTTAAGACGTTATATTTTAGGGGTTTGTAAAGATAATCAGATATATTTGTGAGTTGGAAAGTATTCTTTCGTAAACTTTTAAGTTGACTTTTTATTCTATTTGTATACTTATATGATTACTTATAATCGTTAAAGTAAACATATAAGTGTACTTTTTGTTTTATTTGTAAATTAATATATTTACTTTTGTTTCGAAATATAAAATGGTTATGAGAACACGCAAAAAATTATTAATCCAACAATTAGATAAAAAACTTAAGCCGTTTCAAGGAACTGAAAAAGTTATAATTCCTGATCAAGGATGGATATCGAATATTCGAATAGCACTAAACATGACTTTAGAGCAATTAGGCAACAAACTAAATATTACAAGACAAGGCGTAAAAAAAATAGAAGAAAGAGAGGCAACAGGTTCTATTACTATAAAATCATTAAAAGAAATAGGGCAAATTTTAGATATGGAATTTGTCTATGGTTTTGTTTCTAAAAAAGGTTCTGTAGAAAATTTAGTCAATTTTAAAGCCGAAGAATTAGCCAAAAAAATAGTTTTAAGAACAAGTCATAATATGAAACTTGAAAACCAAGGAAATAGTGATGAACAAATTAGTCGGGCAATTGATGATTTAGCAAATGAGCTAAAACGAGAAATGAATAAATCATTATGGGACTAGAATTAGAATATGAAGATGGTCAAACTCCATTAAGTGAAGAAGAAAAAAAAGGATTAATGATAAAATCAATATCTACACATTCAGAATTAAATGAGCATGAGCAATTAAATATTGAACAAGCAATTAGATGGATTTTAGAAAGCAAACTCAATAAAGAGAAAATTCTAACAGAAGATTTTATTAAAACTTTACATAAAAAAATGCTTGGAAATGTTTGGGCTTGGGCAGGTGAATTTAGAAAATCAGAAAAAAATATTGGAGTAAAATGGATTAATATTGGTGTTGATTTAAAAATGCTTTTAGATGACACAAAATACTGGATAGCAAACGAAACATACTCTTCAGATGAAATTGCAATTCAATTTAAACATCGACTAGTCAATATTCATTGTTTTCCAAATGGTAACGGTAGACATTCTAGAATTATGGCCGATATTATTATTGAATCGATTTATAAAAATAATATCTTTACTTGGAATCATTCAAATATGGTAAAAGCCGATGATACAAGAAAAAATTATATCAATGCTATACGAGAAGCAGACAAAGGCAATATTAATTCGTTAATAAAATTTGCCCGAGAATAAAAAATTTTGCAATTAGTTTCTTAAAAAAGACTAAACAAAAACAAAGAATTAATCATGATTGATATGATTAAAAAAGTCATAAAAGGTTGTAATGCCATTGAAATAGAACAACAAGAACACAAAAGATTTGGCTATGAAGCACTAAATTATCAAGAAACTATTTCTAATTTAAAGAGTTATATTTTAGGGATTTGTAAAGATAATCAGATATATTTGTAAAATAGAAGCATGAATTTCGGATAATCGTAAATTTAAAAACAACAGATTATGAAAAAACCAAGTTGGACAATTATTATCATTATTATTATATTATTTGTAGCAATCTTAACAAATCCAAGCACAGAAGAACATAAACATGCTGTAAAATCTATTATTAATCAAAAAGTTCAAAGTTCATTCTCAAATGATAATGCAAATACTTTTGAAAAGTTAGGGTTATTACTTGGAGGATCAATGGGAGCAAATATGATTGAAAATTCTATATCTAGAGACAATTATCTTATATTTTCAATTACTATAACTTTATGGCAAGGAGAAAGAAAAGCAATTGGATATGGATTATTTGGTAATGTGTTTCTATCAGAAGAAGTAAATGATGCTTATAGGAATCAATCAGATAATAATGATTACCGAAATCAAGAATCTTATGCAGACTCAATTGCTGTCTCAGTTGATTCTAGTGCTGTTGAATATTAAACCAAACCACTTTGCATCAGAAATATATTTCTTAATGGTTAAAAACTAAATTTATTTTTCTAATAACACTCTCAACAGCAACACTTCTCATAACATCATCATAACCAACCACTTTTTTATTTCCATAAACCGAAGTTGGTAGTAAAGGATATTGATTTCTATCAGCAACCAAACAATTTTCTAACGGCTGATTATATGGAGAAAATCCAGCAAAAGGATGCGTTGAACCCCAAAGTGTAATAGTTTTTATTCCCAACATTGCTGCAATATGTGCATTTCCAGAATCCATAGATAGCATTACATCTAAATTTGAAATAAGATGTAATTCTTGTTCCAAATTTAGTTTTCCGGCAATAACAATTACATTATTTTTATTCTTAGAAAACAAATGTAAGATTTCAATTTCATTAGTTCCTCCACCAAAAAGAAAGATTTTATTATTGTTATTCAATGCCAATACATCAATAACTTTTTGCATTAAATCTTGAGGATAAACCTTCGATTGGTATTGAGCAAATGGTGCAATTCCTATCCAAATTTGATTTTCTTTTTTGCCAGAAATATTTAAAATTTCATTTGATAAGATTGCTTTTTCAGGAAAATTTGGATTGTTTAAATCGATAGAAAATCCAAGTTTATTAAAGGTTTCAACATGTCTATCAACCATCAATTTTAGTGGTTTGAAAATTTTATTTTTAGCTCGAGTTAATGCTTTTTTCTCAGCTCTTCCTTTATTTGTAAAAGCTACTTTTTTTCCGCTCAAGGCAAATAATGTTCTGATTACTTTAGAACGTAAAACATTATGTAAATCGGCAATAGCATCAATATTTAACTGTTTTAAATCTGAAAATAATTTTAATAATCCCAAAAAACCCTTATGACGCTTTTCTAAATCTACACCAAAGAAAGTTACATTTTCAATTCCGTCAAAAAATGGTTTAAAAAATGGTCTTGAAACCATTGTAATTTTCACATTTGGATTTTGTGTTGCAAATGCTCTAATAACTGGAACCGTCATGGTAACATCACCCATTGCAGAAAGTCTAATTATGGCGATATGTTGGAGTTTTTTTGACAATATTTATTTTTTTTAAAACCATTAAGGTATTAAGTTTCATTAAGCTTTGTCTTAATTTTTCTTAATACCTTAATGGTTAAAATTTTATTTTTTTATTACTTCTTATTCTGATACAAAACAGGATTCAATTCATCGTCATTATACATTTTCATTTGCTTGTAAACCTTCATGAATTTATCACCATTTTCAATATCGGTCAATAAATCGTCAATTGCGGTTGACAAATCAGTTCTTTGTTCTAAAAGTATATTTAATTTTTCTTGACATTTATCTCTATGTTCTTGCGAAGCTTCTGTTCTAGTTGCTTCTTCATTCATGTGATAAATTTTTAGTGCCAAAATTGACAATCTATCTAAAGTCCAAGCTGGAGATTCTGAATTGATTTTAGCAGTAGATTTTACTTCTATAGAATGATATTTTTGCAAGAAATAACTATCAATATACTCAACCATATCAGTACGTTCTTGATTAGAAGCGTCAATTTTTCTTTTCAGGGTCAATGCTGCAACAGGATCAATATTTGGATCACGAATAATATCTTCATAATGCCATTGAACTGTGTCTATCCAGTTTTTAAAATATAAAAGATGTTCGATTTTTTCCTTTGGATACGGATTGTTAATAGGTTGGTTTACATTGTCGTAAAGGTGATAATCCTTAATACTTTGTTCAAATATAGAATAGCCGAGTTTTGAAAACATAATAATTAATTTTATTTGCAAAGATAGTTTTTATACTTTTAAACCATAAACTTGAAAGCTGAAACTTTATGCATTTACATTATATATCAGAAAACAATAGTATTCTTAATCATTTTCTAGCTCAAATTCGTGATGTAGAAATTCAAAAAGACAGCATGCGTTTCCGCAAAAATATTGAACGTATTGGCGAAATTATGGCCTACGAATTAAGTAAAACCTTAGAATACAAAGCAATTGAGGTGCAAACGCCACTTGCATTAAAAAAAACCACAACTATTGCAGATAATGTAGTTCTTTGTTCAATTCTTAGAGCAGGATTGGCATTGCATTCAGGTTTTTTAAATATTTTTGACAATGCCGAAAACGGATTTGTTTCTGCCTATAGACACCATAAAAATAATGATGATGAATTTGAAATATTAGTAGAATATCAAGCTGCGCCATCATTTGAAAATAAAAATCTAATACTTATTGATCCAATGTTGGCAACAGGTCAATCAATTGTGGCTGTTTTTAATAAACTTATGACCGAAGAAACTCCTAAAGAAATTCATATTGCAGTAGTTATTGCTGCGCCAGAAGGAATTGCTTTTTTAGAAAAAAACCTTCCAAGCAATTGCCATCTTTGGGTTGCTGCGCTTGATGAAAAATTAAATGAGAAAAATTATATTGTTCCAGGTCTTGGTGATGCTGGCGATTTAGCTTACGGAAATAAATTATAATTGAGAGAAAAAACTAAACAAAGCTAAAATTATTGATGCCGCAAGAACTATTTCTTGTTGTATTTTATTTTGAGAAAATTCAATAAAATTCGTTGCCATAACAGCTAGCGGAAAAAAAGTAAATATTAAAACATCGTTATTTTTATTAGGTGAAATTATAAAAATAACCAATCCAATAAAAAAAGTGAAAATTATTTTCTTGTAAGATGCTTGTAAATTTAATGGTT
>JAYTPS010000137.1:0-2767 GCA_043747155.1 Flavobacterium sp.
TTCTTTGTCTTTCATAATTAAATCGTAAGCCGAAATATCCTCTGAATCTTCTTTACCACGTTTTACCGTTGGGTCAATCATTTTGTTTTTCTTATCGATAGAGAAATATCCATTGTGTATTTTGTCGGCTGAATCTCTTTCAACATAGCTAAAATAATTGCTTGGCATATATCCCTTATGAACATTGCTAGGATCACTTTCTTTTAAATATTCATTGTATTCTTGATGAAATAAATCTAAAAATTCACTTCGTAATTTATTGTATTCCTCTTCAAATATTTTGGCATATTCACCTGGAACTTCTTCTCCTAATTCGTTGTATTGTTTGTATTTTTCAACAGAATCAATAAAGAACAACGATAATACTTTTATTCCTTTATCGAATAATTGTTTTTCTTTTTTAAGGTGTGAATAAATGGTTTCTCGGATTTGGATTCTTCTAAAATCTTGTTCGTAGAAATCGCCAATCACTTCGCCTGCAAACAATTCTAATCCATTAATTACAATTTTATTATGATAGCCATCAATTTCTTGAATGACTTGATTTTTGTATTGTGGCATATTACCTGAAAGGTCAAATAAATTTGCTCCTTTTGATAGTTTTTGTCGAATACGTTTAGTTGCTCCACTTGCATTTCTTACTTCATATTCAACTGCTGCAACTGGTGCTTTGTCTTTGCTAACTACTATGTTTTCTAAATACAAATATCCATTTGTTCCTGTTGTGCCTTTTAGGTTGATGCCTTTTACTTGTATTTTTTTTACTAGTTTTCTGTTATAGGCATCAAGAGCATCTAAACGAAACACTTTATTATATTCTACTTTGTGTGTCGCGGAATAACGTAATGTAAATAATGGGTTAAAATCTTGCATACTTTCCAATGTTCTTTCACCATCAACCGATTGTGGTTCATCAATGATAAGAATTGGATTGGTTTGTGCTAAAATTTCAATTGGTTTTCTTGAACCAAATTGGTCTAATTCCATTTTAATACGTCGAGCATCTTTTCCTGTGGCATTAAATGCTTGTGTATTAATAATCATTACACTAATACGACTATCGGAAGCAAAATTCTCAATGTCTTGCGGACGAGAAGAATTGTATATAAATGGTGTTATTTTATGCTGATATATTTCTTGAAAATGGTCTTGGGTTACTTCAAACGATTTGTAAACTCCTTCACGAATGGCAATACTTGGCACAATAATAATGAACTTACTCCAACCATATTCTTTGTTTAATTCAAACATACTACGAATATAGGTATAGGTTTTTCCTGTACCTGTTTCCATTTCAATAGTTAGATTGTAACCAAGATTCAAACCTTTTGGTCTTTCTAGTTGTGTACTTTCTGGAATATCGTTTGCAAACTGAACCCTTTTAAGGTTTTCTAAAATTTGATTATCAGTAATTTGAATTGGTGTATTTCTATACCCAATGCTTTCCATTACTTCAAATTCTAATGTATTAGCAACAACACCTTGAGCTAATTGCTTGGCTTTTTTTATAATATCTTTTGAGCGTTCTAAAGTGAAGCGATTGGTTTTGATAGGTTGCCCTGCAAAACAATCAACAACTGCTTTTACTGCATCCTTTTGAAATTGTTGTTCTTTGAATTGTAACTTCATTCCTTGTTATTTGTGAATTGTCAATGATTAATTGTCAATTTTTATGTTCCTTAATTTGCTTCTAAAGTTCCTTAAGTATAAAAGCTTCTTTATTTTCAATGCTTTAAACTGCTATTTTAGGGTTCCTTAATTTGTGTCTAAAGTTCCTTAATTATAAAAGCTTCTTTATTTTCAATGCTTTAAACTGCTATTTTAGGGTTCCTTAATTTGCATCTAAAGTTCCTTAAGTATAAAAGCATCTTTATTTTCAATGCTTTAAACTGCTATTTTAGGGTTCCTTAATTTGTGTCTAAAGTTCCTTACTAGTAAATGCTACAACTTTTTGAAAACATAGACTGCATTTATATCTCTTTGTTTTGTACTAATTTTTTCAATAATTTCTGCATCTATAAACTCATTTAGATAACTTCTAATTGCTTTTTCGTTTATACCAATATGATTTAAAAAATCGCCCAATGTGCCTTCGTGATTCAAAAATAAATAATTAAAAATGCGTTTTTGAGTTTCATTATACGTATGCCAATTTTGCTCTATGCGTTCAATTACCGAATCGTGAATAGTTTTAGAATGTCCGCTTATTTTGTTTCTCAAAGTAAGATATACATTTCCGTTTGCTTCTTTATATTCAGGTACTGAAAGCATTGATTTTTCCATAGATTCGTAAATTCTAGAAACACCTTCATTTAATTGTCTTACATATCCCATATCTTCCAACACACGTGCTACACGTGGATTTCTTGCAAAACGTTCGGTTTTTATATTATCTATGGTTACTTGTGCTGGCAAAGGACCACTGTTGCTTATCTCTAATCGGTTATCAAAGTGTTTGATATAAATGGCATTTCCTTGCACGTTGTAGGAACGGTGGCACAACGCATTTACAATTCCTTCTAACCAAGCATCTTCTGGATATTCAGGAACTTTTCTAAACTTGCCTATTTCTATATCCAAGAAGTAATAATCTTTGAAAGATGCTTTTAAAAATGCTTTCAGTTCATCAATAAGATTTGGAATATTAGTTTCAAATCGTTCGTCTTTTACAACATTAAGGTTTACGCCTGTTAAAGCTTCGGTGCCTTCATAACGAACATAGCGAACAGAAGCCGACGAAATATATTTTTCGGGATCTTTGGCAAAC
>JAYTPS010000138.1:0-6469 GCA_043747155.1 Flavobacterium sp.
TTTTGTTGATTTTTTTCGGAATAAATTGGAAAAATTCATAGTGTAATTGTGTAAATAATCTAATAATATAGTAACGCTTTATTAACTTTTTTAGTGAAAACAAATATATAAAAAAGTTACTCAATAATTTTTAGGTTTTATAATATAAAAAAAGGTGACTTGTTTCCAAATCACCTGTCCTTAAAGAATACATTTTATCTTATTGTAAATCAAATCTATCAAGATTCATAACTTTAGTCCAAACTGCAACGAAATCGAGAACAAATTGCTCTTTAGCATCATCACAAGCATAAACTTCTGCAATTGCTCTTAACTCGGTATTAGAGCCAAAAATTAAATCTACTCTTGTTCCAATCCATTTAATATTGCCAGTTTTTCTGTCGGTTCCAATAAACGAATCGCTAGATTCGGTTACCGATTTCCAAGTGGTGTTCATATCCAATAAATTTACAAAGAAATCATTGGTTAAAGTTTCAGGACGATTTGTAAAAACTCCTGTTTTAGATTGGTCAAAATTAGTATTCAAAACTCTCATTCCTGCCACTAATAATGTCATTTCTGGAACTGTTAATGACAATAATTGTGCTTTATCAATTAACAACTCTTCGGCTGAAACAGTGAATTCAGTTCTAGAATAATTTCTAAAACCATCAGCTTGAGGTTCTAAAACATTAAACGATTCAATATCTGTTTGATCTTGTGAAGCATCAACTCTTCCAGTTGAAAATGATACATTTACATCATATCCAGCTTTTTTTGCTGCTTGTTCAACTCCAACACATCCACCAAGAACAATTAAATCTGCAATAGAAACTTGTTTGTTTTCGGTTTGTGATGCATTAAATTCTTTTTGAATTTTTTCTAAAATATTTAAAACTTTTGACAATTGAGCTGGATTATTTGCTTTCCAATCTCTTTGTGGAAGCAATCTTAAACGACCACCATTGGCACCACCACGTTTATCTGATGTTCTAAAAGTTGATGCAGATGACCATGCTGTTGCAACTAATTCAGAAATTGTTAATCCAGATGCAACTATTGAGAATTTTAAGTTATTGATGTCATTTTCATTTATAATTGAATAGTTTACATTTGGAATTGGATCTTGCCAAAGTAAATCTTCATTTGGCACTTCTAAACCTAAATACAATGATTTTGGTCCCATATCTCTGTGAGTTAATTTGAACCAAGCTCTAGCAAATGCATCGTTAAACTCATCTGGATTTTCTAAAAATCTTCTAGAAATTTTTTCATAAACTGGATCAACTCTTAACGATAAATCGGTAGTCAACATAAAAGGTTGGTGCGTTTTTGAAGCATCGTGTGCATCAGGAATTGTACCAGCGCCACCATTATTTATAGGTTTCCACTGGTGAGCACCAGCAGGACTTTTTGTTAATTCCCATTCAAAACCAAATAAGTTTTCAAAATAATTATTACTCCATTTATTGGGTGTAGTTGTCCATGCACCTTCCAAACCGCTTGTTATTGTGTCTCCAGCATTTCCAGTACCGAAACTGCTTTTCCAACCTTGACTTTGCTCTTCTATTCCTGCTGCTGCTGGTTCTAAAGCAACATATTTACTTGGATCTGCTGCACCGTGAGTTTTTCCAAGAGTATGTCCGCCAGCAATTAATGCAACCGTTTCTTCATCGTTCATTGCCATTCTAGCAAAAGTTTCTCTAATATCGTGAGCCGATTTTAGTGGATCAGGAGTTCCATTTGGTCCTTCTGGATTTACGTAAATTAATCCCATTTGAACTGCTGCCAAAGGATATTCTAAATCTCTTTCACCAGAATATCTATTGTCTGCAAGCCATTCTCTTTCTGAACCCCAATAAACATCTTCTTGTGGTTCCCAAGTATCAACTCGTCCACCACCAAAACCAAAAGTTTTAAATCCGGCAGTTTCCAAAGCGCAATTTCCTGCAAGAATCATTAAATCTGCCCAAGAAATTTTCTTTCCGTATTTTTGTTTTATTGGCCAAAGTAATAATCTCGCTTTGTCTAAATTGGCATTGTCTGGCCAACTGTTCAATGGTGCAAAACGCTGACTTCCAGAACCCGAACCACCTCTTCCATCAGATGTTCTATAAGTTCCTGCACTGTGCCAAGCCATTCTTATAAAAAATCCTGAATAAGTACCATAATCTGCTGGCCACCAATCTTGTGAAGTGTTTATTAATTCGAAAACATCTTTTTTTAATGCTATTAAATCAAGAGACTTAAATTCTTTTGCATAATCAAAATCTTTATTCATTGGATTGGAAAGCGATGAATGTTGACGTAGAATATTCAAACGCAATTGATTTGGCCACCAATCTCTATTAATTGGTCCTTTGCTATTCATCTGTTTGATTTTAGCATGTTCCATATTAATTGGTCCACCAGCACTATCACCACTAAAAGGACATTTGCCTTCTCCATTTACATTATAAGAAGTATTATTCGGATTTTTATTATCTTCCATAAAATTATTTGTTTGTTTTATTTTCACAAATTTAATAAATACTATTCTTAGTAAAATTAATTTTTAATAGAAAAAAACTATAGTTATTAATAATGACTGAACTTGAAGAATTAAGAATACAATTATTATATTAAAATTATAAAGAAGTGCAGCTTAGTGAATTTAAAAATAGAATAGAAAGGTTCTATAATATTAAAAAATTAATATCCGATTTCTTCAAACAACAAACAAACTTTTATAATTGTTCCAATAAGAATATATTAAGAAAATGTTTCCTAAAAAAACAAAAATTGCTATTGGTATATTATCAGGATTCATAAATAAACTTATAAATAATATGTTAATGGTAACCGGAAAAATAACAACATTTGCTAAGGTGACGTATTTTCCGGTTAGAAAAGCGATACCGCAAAGAAGTTCCATTATTTTAGCTAACGGAATTAAATAAGTTGATGCTAAAAGTCCAACTTCAAAGACTTTAGCATAGCCAACCGAGACTGTCTCAGGAGATAATTTGAAGAAAAATAAAACCGATGCATAAATAAAAATCAAACCTAGTAATACACGAACAATAATAATAGCTGTTTTCATAATATTTTTACTTTAATTGGTTAATCAAAGTTACAAAATATTAATTCAAAAAAAATATAAATAACTTAAAATCAATACCTAATGAAAGTTAATTTATAGCATGCTTTTCAATAAAATCTTTGCAATAAATTTTAATCATTTCCCTTACTTTACTAAATTCATCTAAAATTTCTTTATCAGTGCCAATTGCCTTTGCTGGATCAGGAAAATTGTAATGCAACTTAACTGCTTTAGTTGGATAAAAAGGACATCGTTCTTTTGCATTATCGCAAACTGTAATAACATAATCAAAAGGAATATCAAAATATTCGTCAATATTATTAGACGTGTTTTTAGAAATATCAATTCTAATTTCTTTCATAATTAAAATTGCTTTAGGATTTACACCATGAGTTTCAACTCCTGCTGAATAAATTTTTACTTTTCTGCCATCTGTAAAATACTCTAAAAAACCATGAGCTATTTGACTTCTACAACTATTCCCTGTGCAAAGAACTAAAATATTTACCATACTATTTTCTTTTAAAAGTGCAAAAAATAAAATTTTGAAGAGTTTTAAAAGGAGTTAAATGATCTTCTGTAAAGAAATTTATAAGTTCAAAACTTTTATTAAAAACTTCCTTCATTTTAATATCATTATATTGTGTTATTTCCAAACCACTACATTTCTTGGGTCCATTTTCAGAAAAAGTTCCAATAACCATATTACCATTTAATTTTAGTGCATTAGAAACTATTTTATTATATTTTTCAATTTGAATTTTCTCAGTCAAAAAATGAAACGATGCCCTATCATGCCAAAAATCATATTGTTCAGTTGAACTGAAATCTAATACATTTGAAACAATAAATGTTACTTTTGATTGATTTGTACCCAACCGATTTTTTATTCTTTCTATGGCATTTGAAGAAATATCCAAAAGAGTTAAATTAATAAAACCTAACTCTAAAAGTGAATCTATAAAGTAGCTGTCGCCACCACCAATATCAATTATTTTAGAATTTTTATCTAAATTCAATTTCTCAATAAATTGCAACGAAGTTGAAGGGGATTTTTGAAACCAACTAACCTCATTTTCAGATTTTGTTGAAAAAACGCTTTCCCAATGTACTTTTTTATCTTCCATTTTTATACAAATAACCAAATGATATTTATAATACAAAACTTAGGGTCAAATCCCCAAATTAATTGCAGAACTGTAATTGAAATTGTTATTACAATTGGTTTTTTATATTTTATTATAAACTCTTTCATACTAACAGTAATTTGATTTTGGAGTGCAACATGAATTTTCAGTAACTAATTCGCTTAGTTTTAATTTTTCTTTTGGAATCCCACAAGAATCTATCGCTAAACAAGCAGTTTCTTTTTTGGTCAATTGAAAATTTCCATTGGCATAATCTAATCCAAATTTGCCAATAGTTTCTTCCATTTGATACTCTACTTCAATTTCTAAATCTTGGTTTTCAATTATTTTATCTGAAGCTGAAATAATTTTCAAAACAACATCCGAAGTTAATTTATGTTCCAAATCATTGGCATACCAAACTTGAAATGAAATTTTTTTATCTTGATGAATTGAGATTCCGCAATCTATAAAATGTTTAGTAATTAATCCCATTTCTGTAATATGAAAATGCTCAGGAACCATTTCTCCGTTGGGCAATTGAAACGAAAATTGTTTAGAGTTCTCTAAGTGTTTTTTAAGTTGAGATAGTTTCATTTATTGTAAATTTATAGTTAAACATCAACAACACTTTAATTTTAATTTAGTAGAAATTAAAGCAAAATAAGATTCAATTTTTTTTAAAGTTTCGGGATTTATACAATAACAAATTGCTGTTCCTTCAATGCTTCCTTTAATAATTCCTACATTTTTTAGCTCCTTTAAATGTTGAGAAACTGTTGGCTGTGCCAATGGTAATTCATTTACAATATCGCCACAAATACAAGTGTCAACTTTAAGTAAATACTCAATTATAGCAACTCTTGCTGGATGTGAAAGTGCTTTGAATAAATTAGACAACTCATTATGCTCTAATGAAAAAGAATCCGATTTAGATACACCCATACTTTTTTTTAAAATTTTATATTGCAATATTACAATAAACAAATAATAAAAGCTAGAATTAAGTGTTAAATTTTATAAACAAATCAATATTTTCTAATCCGAAATAAATTGCTATTTTTGATGCTTAATAAATCTATATAAAATGGCATCAATAACTTTGGGAGGAAATCCAATAAATACAAATGGCGAATTACCAAAAGTAGGTACAAAAGCACCAGAATTTCAACTAGTAAAAAATGATTTATCTATATCAACATTATCTGATTTTGCTGGAAGCAAGCTGATTTTAAACATATTTCCAAGTATTGATACTGGAACTTGTGCAACTTCTGTTCGTAAATTTAATGCTGACGCAAACAATCTTCAAAATACCAAAGTACTCTGTATTTCAAGAGATTTACCTTTTGCACAAAAGCGCTTTTGTGGTTCAGAAGGATTAGAAAATGTTATTAATTTATCTGATTTTAATACTGGTAAGTTTGGTAAAGATTACGGATTAGAAATGTCAGAAAGCGTATTGGCAGGATTACATTCAAGAGTTGTTTTGGTCTTAGATGAAAATGGAATTGTAAAATATACCGAGCAAGTAGCCGAAATTGCTGATGAACCTAATTATGAAGCTGCATTGGCTTCACTATAATTATTTATGGAATTTCAAAGAGATAAAACATTCTTTTCAGGAAGATTGAAAAGTATTGGATTTGCATTAAAAGGTGCCATAAAATTAGCCACAACTGAACATAGTGTAATGTTACAAAGTTGCATTGCTTTACTATTAATTGGAGCTGGTTTTTATTTTGAAATTACAAACGAAGAATGGATGTTTCAAACATTAGCAATAGGTTTAGTTCTAGCTGTAGAAGGTTTAAATACAGCTGTCGAAAAAATTGCTGATTTTATTCATCCAGAATTTCATGAAAAAATTGGGTTTATAAAAGATATAGCCGCAGGAGCAGTTTTCTTTGCTGCAATGACAGCAATTGCAATTGGTTGCATTATTTATATTCCAAAATTATAAAAAAATTAAAAAACATAAATTTCTATTTTTATAGTATCCAATGGCAAAATCAATAAAAAAAGAGAATTCAAAATCTATCGATTCTAAAGAAATTAAATCCATAAAAATAAAAAGACAATATAAAGTTGTTTTAGGTTGTCTTTTATGCTTGTTTTCTATAGGTTTACTAATTGCTTTTGTCTCTTTTTTTATTCATGGACAAAGCGATCAAAGTGTTGTTAATGAAGTTGCTGACAGAACAAAACCTGCTACAAACTGGCTTGGAAAATTTGGAGCTTACCTAGCTGATTTTTTTATTTATAAAGGTTTTGGCGCTGC
>JAYTPS010000139.1:0-10409 GCA_043747155.1 Flavobacterium sp.
ACTTTCTCCTCGCAAGACTAAATTTGTTTTTCCTACTCAAAAATAGTGAAAATAAATCAAATTTTATTTGTTTTTAAGCACAGTTCTTTGTTAGCGGATGTTTTTCTCAAAAATTCCAGTTTTTTTGTTGAAATAATATTTTTCAATTAGTTTTTGGGGTTTTATCTTTTTGCTGTAACTTTCTGGTTTACCAATAAATTTACCTTTATAAACTTTAATTGTATCGAAACATTTATCTCCTTTTTTGTATAGAGCATCTATATAAAAGACAAAATCTAAAATTTCTTTGTCTTCATTCCAATTAAAAGAAGATATTTCATAATTAAAGATTGAATTTATTTTATGTGTTTCATAATTATATCTCATAATATCCATATAGTGATAATTTCCCAATGTTCCACCACCAGCAGATTCTGCAATAAACTCTTTTTGATTGTCTTTACAATTTATATCAATAAATTTCAAATCCTCACTTCCGCCATATTTTGGTCCTTTATTATCTACATATTCTATTTCTTTTTTAGTTTTACCATCAAAAAAAGTAAAATGTCCCATATCACAAAATATATATTCAGGAATATTATCGGTATTTAAATTCACCTTTTTTGGTATAAAAGATTTTATGTAGTCATTAAATAACATTTTTTTATTTTCGATAATTTCTTTCTTCTTTTCCGTTGTTTTAATTTCACTCATTTCTTTTTTACAACTTATAAATAAAATTATTGAAAGAATAAATGTTGTTTGCAGATTTTTCATAAAATGTTGGCTAACGTCTCGTGGCTTGGCGTCAGTTGGGGATTTGGTAATTCAAATGTATAAATTAAAGACCGAACTTGCAAGTACAAAACCAACTTTAAAGTTCGCCTAAAACCCCAATTGCGCCAAACCGCTGTTGGCAGTAGTTGTTTAGTCTAATTTTTTTTGGGAATAATTGCAGTCGCTTCAATTTCAATTAATAATTCATCTCTAACTAATTTACTAACTTCTACTAATGTACTTGTTGGCGGTTTTTGTTGATTTATAAATTTATCTCTAACATCTCTAATAGTTTGTACTTGTGATATGTCAGTCATATAAATACCAATCTTAATAAGATCATCCATAGTTCCACCACTTTCCGCAATTATATTTTTAATATTGGTAAAAACTTGATTAGTCTGTTCTGCTAAATTGTCTTTACCAATTAGGTTTCCATTATTATCAAGTGCAATTTGACCCGAAATGATAACCATTTTGCAATTGCCTAAATCTATTTCTGCAGAATGTGAATATCCTTTGGATTTTGATACTGAAGTCGGATTGTTGAATTTCATAAGTGAGTTATCAGTTTGAGAAAAACTTGTCAATGAAATGAGAGTTAAAAAAGAAAAATATCTTTTTTTCATTTAATTACAATTTTATTAGTTTATTAAGTTTATATTTTTTTGAGTTTCTATTTTACGATTTTTTGAGACAATTACTGCCAACTCATAAATATACGCAATAAAAATATAATATAAAGTTATTTATTTTTAAAAATACAAAATTATCATTTACTTATAATAATACAATTTATTAAATTTAAAAATTTTACTTACTTTTTTCTTTATTTTTGTAGTTTATAAAATTATTATCATGAAAAATTTCTACTTATCTTTTTGTTTATTGTTTTCTATATTAATTGCAGCGCAAACTGGTAGTCATTTAAATCTTGACGGTAGTAATGATTTAGTTTTAATATCTGGAACTAGTTCGCCAATTACAACTTCTTATTCTAAAGAAGCTTGGATTAATTGTTCTAGTTTTGGTAGTGCAAGAGATTTTATTTCTGGAAATGCAACAGGTCAAAACGCTTTTTGGGTTTCAAATGGCTTTTTAACAGCAGGACATAATGGCGCGTCTGGAGGAAATTGGTCTTATGTTATTGATACTCTTGTATTGCAATTAAATGTTTGGTATCATGTTGCAGTTACTTATGATGCGGCAACTACGACTATGAAATTATATAAAAATGGACTACTTATTTCAACCAACACAAGTGTTCCAGTAGCTTCAAATACTGCCACTAGTAAATTGTATATTGGGTGTTACAATGGAAATAATTCTTTTTTTATGGGAAATATAGATGAAGTAAGAATATGGAATAGAATTTTAACTCCAACTGAAATATTTGATAATAAAGATTGTGAATTTACAACACCACAAACCGGCGTGATTGCTTATTACAAATTTAATCAAGGTGTAAATAATTCAAATAATTCAAGTATAACAACGCTTTTAGATTCAGGTGTTAATACCATCAATGGCACTTTAACAAATTTTGCACTTACTGGTTTAACATCGAATTGGGCATCTGGTTCGCCAGTAAATTGTTTATTAAATGTTACAGAAAACAGTTTGGTATCAAGCATTAAAATTTACCCAAATCCTGTAAAAAATAATGCAATTTTAAATTTAGAAAATTACAATGATGCTACTTTAGAAATTTTTGATTTTAATGGCAGATTGATTTATACTAAAAAACAGGAAACTTCTTTAAATGAAATTTCAATGGAAAATTTTGCTTCGGGTATTTATATTTTTAAAATAAAGACTTTGAAAGGCGTTTTTGTAAGAAAAGTTGTTAGAGTATGATAATGTAAAATTCTTAAATTTAAGATATTTTATAATATTTGAAATGCCTTATTTTTATTTAATTTTACTTAAAAACAATTGCGTTTTCTTTAAAATTTGTTTGTCGTTCATCATTAAAATTTGACGCTAATTCCAATTTATCGTCAAAAATAAACTTGATTATACCTTTCATTCTTCCTTTTTCAGATGTGCTACCTTTTCATAACCTACAAAATCTATTTCAATTGGATTTTTAGAGTAATCAATTTCATATTTTAGTTCGGCATTTATGCCATTAATAATAAAATCTTTTCCTCCCAATGATTCATTTCCCATTTTAAAAGTAACATTATTGTTTTGGTCAAGAATTAAAATGCCAACTTGTTTAGCTTCATCTTTGCCTTGCCATTCACCAATGTGTTTAGTATTGGTTTGAGTTAAAGAAAATGACGATATTATAAATAAAATTATTAGAAGTTTTATAATTATTATTATATTATGTCTTTTCTGATTTTCCATCTCTGAATACTCTTAAAAATTCAACTTGATCTTTTATTGATAAGGCATATTTTTCCTTTTCATTTAACTCTAGCATGTCTTCTGGCATTCCTTTATCGTTGTATCTATAATGAGTAAGCTCAGCATCTTTTGGTATAAGTCCAAATTTAGCGGAATATCTACAATGCATTTCTCCAAGAAAAATATCTTTGAATTGCATAAAATACACTGTGTCATACCAGTTGACATGAAGAATGACTGTATTTTTTTTCCGAATTAATTGACTCCAATCCCAAGCTGCTTGTAGACGTGTTCTTATTAACATATCTGAAATGCTAATTTCTCTTAAACATTGCTCAACTTGCTCATTATTTTTAAGTTTCATTACAACTCTTGATATATGAGTTGGTGCAATATCAAAGTTAACAGGTGTTCCTAAACTAACAAGTTCATAATCAGGATACTTTTTACGAAGCAAGTTTATCAGATTGACCATTACTATATCCTTAGTAATTCTACTGGTTTCACCATACACATCTGTTAAATATTGAGGAATGTATTCAATTTTTGATTTTACAATAATGTCTTCTGATGGAATGGATGCAACTTTTGTTAAAATTGTTCCGTCTTCTAATCTTTCTTGAATGATTTTCATTTTTAATAAATTTATAAATTAATATTTTCTAAATCACAATTTATTTTAAATAAATTAAATGTGATTTTTCTTAGAAATTAGTATAATTCTTTTTTCCAAAATAACTTAAACTTGATCCAAATGAAATTAATTGATACATTAATAATATGTAAATTAATTTGTAATTAAAATATGCTTAACACAATAATTAAAATTTAGATGAAAATATCCATCAATAAAACTATAACAATAATGTTATGTTAAATATTTCCTTCTTCACTTTCTTTATCCAAATATTCTTGTACTATATTAATTGCATTGGTTACCACATCGCTTAAGGCAGTTATAAAACTTCCGTCTTCGGCTGTGTCAATGGCGTGTTTTATTGCTTCAACTTCTTTAGAAATTATTTCGTGGGTTACGTTTCTTCCGCTTTCTGAAATTCCTTCCAATATTAATCCAATAATTTCTTCTTCGGTTCTGCCACGAAGGTATTTTTCTTGTCTTATAATAATGTGATCAAACATTCGACCTGCAATTTTTGCACATTCTTTAATGTCTTCATCGCGTCTGTCGCCAACACCAGCAATAATACCAATTTTTTTAGTAGCTTCAACGCTGCTTAAATATTCTTCAACTCCTTTATATCCGGATGCATTGTGAGCAAAATCTATTAAAACTTTAAATTTTTTAAACTCAAATATATTCATTCTTCCTGGCGTTTGTGCTGCACTTGGAATGAAAGTTTGTAGTGACAAACTAATATCCTCAATTTTAAATCCTTGTAAATAGGAAGCTAAAGTTGCAGCTAGAACATTGGCAATCATAAATTTGGCTTTACCGCCCATAGTTAAAGGAACATGTGTTGCTCTTTCAACACGAATTTTCCATTCACCTTTTTTAATGGTAATAAATCCGTTTTCATAAACAGCTACAATTTTTCCTTCTTTGGCAAATTCTTTAACTTTAGGATTGTTTTCATCCATTGAAAAATAAGCAATGTTGCAACTCAATTCGTTGGCAATTTTTAAACAGTGTTCATCTTCGGCATTAAGAATTGCCCAACCATCTTTTTTAATACTTCTAACAACGGTTGCTTTTACTCTTGCCAAATCGTCTAAAGTATGAATATCAGACAAACCTAAATGGTCTTCTTGGATATTGGTAATAATTCCGATGTCGCAACGACTAAAACCTAAACCAGATCGGAGAATTCCGCCACGAGCTGTTTCTAAAACGGCAAATTCTACTGTTGGATCTTTCAATATATATTCTGCTGAAACTGGTCCAGTTGTATCACCTTTTTCCATCATGTGATTTTGCACATATATTCCGTCAGAAGTTGTAAAGCCAACTTTGTAACCATTATTCTTTACAATATGAGCCAAAAGTCGAGTAGTGGTAGTTTTTCCGTTAGTTCCAGTTATTGCAATAATTGGAATTCGACTTGGTTTTCCTGGAGGATAAAGCATATCAATAACTGGTGCAGCTACATTTCTTGGCAATCCTTCACTTGGAGCCAAATGCATTCGAAAACCTGGAGCAGCATTTACCTCAAGAATACATCCTCCATTTTCTTTTAAAGGTTGAGTTAAATTTTCAGCCATAATATCAACTCCACAAACATCTAACCCAATTACACGAGAAATTCTTTCGCATAGAAAAATATTTTCAGGATGCATCATGTCAGTAACATCAACAGAAGTTCCTCCAGTACTAAGGTTTGCAGTCGATTTTAAATAAACTACTTCATCTTTTCTTGGAATTGTTTCTAGAGTATAGTTTAATTTTTCTAACAAATCGGTAGTATCTCTATCTACATCTATTTGAGTTAAAACATTTTCGTGACCATAACCACGTTTTGGGTCTAAATTGGTTTCATCTATTAATTGTTTTATAGTGTTTTTTCCATTTCCTTTTACGTGAGCTGGTTCTCTTTTTGCAGCAGCAACTAGTTTATTATCAATTATTAAAACTCTAAAATCATAACCTGTAATAAATTTTTCAACAATAACTCTATGACTGTATTTTTTTGCATATAGTAATCCAGCTTTGGCATCTTCAATATTTTTAACATTGATAGAAGCACCTTTACCATGATTTCCATCGAGAGGTTTAATTACAATTGGATAACCAATTTTAGCAATTATTCCATCTAAATCTTCTTCTTCAATACAAATTCCTCCATTGGCAACTGGAATCGAAGCTGCATCTAACATTTTTTTTGTTTGTTCTTTATTACAAGCAATATCTACAGCAATACTGCTTGTTTTACAAGTTATTGTTGCTTGAAAACGCATTTGGTTTATTCCGTAACCCAGTTGTACTAAAGAATTTGTACCTAAGCGAATCCAAGGAATATCTCTGGCAACGGCTTCTTCTACAATACTTCCAGTAGATGGACCAAGGCGAACACGTTCACGAATTTCGCGCATTTTTTGAATATCGGCGTCTAAATCGTAAGAAGTTCCATTTATTAAAGATTGAGCAATGGCGACAGCACTTTCGGCAGCAAACATTCCAACATTTTCTTCGGTATAACTAAAAACTACATTATAAATTCCTGGAGTTTTTGTTTCTCGAGTTCTTCCAAAACCAGTTTCCATGCCTGCAAGCGATTGAATTTCTAGAGCAATATGTTCAATAACATGTCCCATCCAAGTTCCTCTTTCTATTCTAGAAAAGAATCCGCCACGAGTTCCTTCAGAGCAACGATGTTCTATCATAGTTGGAAACATTGCTTCAATTCGTTCACGAAAACCATCTATTTTATTGGTTGGAAGTTCCTCCATTTCCTCTAAATCCAAACGCATTTGAATTAGTTTTTTTCTTTGAACACTCCAAATATTTGGTCCACGTAACGCTTGAATTTTATCGATTTTCATAATCTAAAGAAATTTTTTGGTTGAATTGATTGTAATGTATTTGTTAAAAATAAAAAATATTTATTAGTTAGAAACATTTTTATTGATAAAAAGTTAGTTTTTTATTTGGATTATTATATTTATGTTGATTTTCAGTTAGGTGCAAATTAAAATATAATTTAAAAGTTTAATTTTTAGAATCATAATCAATCAAAATTGAATAAAACTAATTTATAAATTGTTGAAAAGTAAGCAATAAGTTTCAGTTTAAAACATTGAAATTCATTTGCATTATATTAAGAATTATCTATTTTTACGCCATGAACATACGAGGAAAATTAATTATTATTGGTGGAGCTGTTGATAAAGGCAGTTTTACAGAAACCGATTTAGATAAATCTGCGGCAAAGAATTTAAATTTTTTTGAAACTGGAATTCTAAAAAGAATTATTAGTGAATCTAAACATAAAGAACAATCTAGAATTGAAGTTATAACAACTGCGTCTAAAATACCTAAAGAAATTGGACCAGAATATGTTAAGGCATTGAGTTATCTTGGCGCACTGAATGTTGATGTATTGAATATTGACAGAAGAGAACAAGCAATGGATGCTGAAGTAGTAGAGCGTTTGCGAGTTGCAGATGTTGTTATGTTTACTGGAGGCGATCAATTAAGACTGACCTCAATTCTTGGCGGTACACCATTTCATGATTTATTATTGGATAAATATCAAAATGAAGATTTTATTTATGCAGGAACAAGTGCTGGAGCTGCTGCTGCGAGTAATAATATGATTTATCAAGGAAGTAGTAGTGAAGCTTTGCTGAAAGGAGAAGTTAAAATTACATCAGGACTTGGACTAATTGATGGAGTTGTAATTGACACACATTTTGTTCAAAGAGGAAGAATTGGAAGATTGTTTCAAGCTGTTGTTGGAAACCCAAAAACACTTGGAATTGGTCTTGGGGAAGATACTGGATTGCTAATTATAAATAACAATGAAATGGAAGCAATTGGTTCTGGACTTGTAATTTTGGTTGATGGTCGTGAGATTAAAGATACAAATTTAACACAAGTAGAGTTAGGACAACCTATATCAATTTCGCATTTGGTAACGCATGTTATGAGTAAGTACGACACATTTAATTTAGATACTTTTAAAATGACAATAAAATCATCTCAATATGGTGTAATTGTGTAAATTAAATAGAAATGAAATTAATAATTCATGGAGGTTTTTTCTCGGAATCATCTACTAATCATAAAACAAAAGTTGCTAAACAAGAATCTTTGTTACGAATTGTGAAGGATTCTTTTGAGTATTTAAAAACACATTCGGCAGTTCAAACCGTTGTTTATGCTGTTTCATTATTGGAAGATGATGCATTATTTAATGCTGGAATTGGTTCGCAGATTCAAGGTGACGGAAAAATTAGAATGAGCGCTTCTTTAATGAATGGTGAAACTCAGAAAATGAGTGGCGTTATAAACATTGAAGAAGTCAAAAATCCTATACAAGTTGCACATTTATTAATGAATGTTGAAGATAGAGTTCTTGGTGGAAGTGGAGCAACAAATTTTGCAAGACAACATGGATTTGAAAAATTCTCTACAGATACGCCACAAAGAAGAGCTGAGTATAAAGCCAAATTGGCTTCGAATGGAATTGGAACTGTAGGTTGTGTGGCTTTAGATAAAAATGGACAAATCGCTGCGGCTACTTCTACTGGAGGAAAAGGATTTGAAATTTCTGGAAGAATATCAGACAGCGCAACAGTTGCAGGAAATTATGCTAATGAATTTTGTGGAGTTAGTTTAACAGGAGTTGGTGAAGATATTGTTAGTAATGCCACTGCAGCTAAAATTGTAACTCGAGTTACTGATGGATTTACTCTTGAAAAAGCATTTGACAAAACTTTTAAAGAATTGCTTCCTTACGACGGTTTTGCTGGTGCAATTGCAATTGATAATAATGGAACTATGTACCATCAAGATTCACATCCGAGTATGGTTTTTGCTAGTTTTGATGGTTTTAATATCGAGGTTTTTCAATAAGATATTAACTGTTTTTTTTTATTTGTATGACATCTGATAAATGTTTCTCAATCATTGGTAAATGTTTTACAGCAAACTTCCTAACAGTTTCATCGCCGTATTTAGTAGCTCTTTTAAATTCTTTTACGTCTCTCTTATGATCAATTTTAATCATATTAAGAAATTTTTTATCTAAATCTTCGGCTGTTTTTTCTTTCAATTTTTCTAATGCTATAGCTTTTTTATCACTAATTTTCATTGAAAGAGTAATGTTTTTTAATGATGCAAGTTTTTGAATTTCTTCTAATAAATAAGTTTGATCCTTTATCATTAAGTTTCCGTAATCTCTAATTTTTTGTGTTGTTCCTTTAGTTGCTGCATGTTTTCCTTCTTCTCGATCCATCATTCTTGCATCGGCAGCTTCAGTAATAAATCGAGCTATTTCTTTGTAATTATCAAGTTTGGTTTTTTGGCAAAAAGAGAATAATGTGAAAATGGTAACTATTCCTAAAATTTTGTAAATAATTTTCATTGTAGTAAATATTTAAAGTGTTTTACAAAACTAAGTTTAATTAATAGTTAAACATTACATTATGATTGCTTGATTGTTACATAATTAAAGGTATAAATGAAAAAAATCCCAAAAAATTAATTTGGGATTTAAATGGTATAAATTTTAATATTATTTTTTTATAACTTTATTTGTATAACTACCTTTATCAGATGTTATTGTGATAAAATATATTCCGCTAGATTGATTACTTAAATCTAAAAAGTCATTTTGTAAACCAATTGATTTATTTAATTTCACTTCAGATATTATTTGACCTTGAATATTTGTTAATTTTAAATTTATATTGGAAGAATTAACTAAATAATATTCAATATTTACAACATCTATTGTTGGGTTTGGATAGATTTTGATATCAATTTTATCAGAAACCAGTTCTTGATTTGCCAAAACTGTTGTTGGGCAACCTACAGATTGAAGAGTGTTGAATGAAAAAACATTATTTCCAATTCCAAGTTGTCCTTCTAAATTTCTTCCTGTTGAAGATAAAGAAGTTGTAGTTTCCATAGCCAATGAATGTGCATCTCCTGCAGAAATTGCAAACCAATTGTTGCTTGTGCCGACTTGATTTAAAATATTTACGGAAGTATTGTTTCCTAAACCTAGTTGTCCGCTTGAGTTAAAACCGCTTGACCAAAATGTACTGTCGTTTTTTATGGCTAATGAAAAATTATTTCCTGCAGAGATTTGAATGTATTGAAATTGAGCACCTGAGCTAGTTGCAGGAATTAAAACATTAGAAGTAGTGTTGGATCCATCACATAATTGTCCGTTAGCATTATTGCCACAGGAAAATATAAAGCCAAAAGAATTTAAAAATAAACTATGGTCAACGCCTGCGGATACTTCAGACCAATTGTTAGTTGATGAAATTGAAATTGGAATTAAGCTGGTTGTGAATGTTCCGTTTCCTAATTGCCCAAAAGTATTATTTCCCCAAGCATATAAAAATCCACTTGTATCAATGGCTAAAGAATGTTGATTACCTGCATCAATTTTTAACCAGTTGTTTGCGCTTCCAACTTGTACTGGTAGATTTTGGTCAATAATATTCCCCAATCCCAATTGGCCTGTATTATTTAATCCAAATGACCAAAGTGTTCCAGTGGTTTTAATTGCCAAACTAAATCTGTTTCCTGCCGATACTCTTAGCCAATCATTTGCTGTTCCAACCTGAGTTACAAACCATGTGGCTGAACTAAAAATTCCGTT
>JAYTPS010000140.1:0-5792 GCA_043747155.1 Flavobacterium sp.
GAATTCCGTATTGATTTTTAGTATAAGCATCGCGAACCCAAGTATTGGTAATTGCGTTTTGGTTGTTAAACATATTAAATATTTCAAAACCTATGGCTAAATCTTCAAATTTTTTAATCCAATGTCCATCTGGTCGTTCATTATTTTTTTCGGTAAACACATACGAAAACCCAACATCGGCACGACGATAATCTCTCAAACGACTTTGGTATTGATAAACATCGGCATAAGATGGTGATCCTCCGGGCAAACCAGTATTATAAACTAAATTTAAATATAATTTTAAATTAGGAATGTTGGGCATATAATCTTGAAACAATATTCCAAATTTTAAGCGTTGGTCTGTTGGTCTTGCAATTAATCCTCGAGTGTCTTGATTTTCTTCGGTTTTTAAATATCCAAAACTAAACCATGATTCTGTTCCTGGTACAAACTCGCCATTTAATCTACAATCAAATCCATAAGAATAAGCAGTTGCATTATTATTGGCGCGATATCTTATTCTAACATTTTCTAGAGTATAGGTATTAACATCGGTCATTGTTTTGTAATATGCTTCAGAAACAAGTTTAAAAGGTCGACTCCACATTTTAAAATTATAATCATTTGCTGCTACAAAATGAATTGATTTTTGTGCTTTTACATTGGGTTGCACTGCACCATTTTGATCACGCAATTCTCTGTAAAATGGTGGTTGATAATAAAAACCGGTTGAAAATCTAAAAATCATATCTTTTTCCCAATCGGGTTTGAGCGACAATTGTGCTCTAGGTGAAAATACAGTTTGGCTTTTAGAATTAGAAATTGCATCGCCAGAAACCGACCAATTGTGAGCTCTAACTCCCAAATTAATCCATAAATCACTTTTCCCTAAGGTTGTTTTGGTATTGAATTGTGTAAATCCTGAAAATCTATCAATTGTAATAAAATTGGTTGCTCTAACATCTTGAAAAGGAACTAATGGTCCAACATAAGGATTATAAGGTTGGTCATTTTGTGGCAAATCAATAATTGGTGGATTTATTGAAAATCCTGCTGAATCTATAACTTCCCATTCAACAATTCGGTCACGAATGTCTTCACGAGTATATTTTAAACCCCAATCTATTTGATATTTTTTCTTCACATTGTGATTTCCTTTAATTTCGGCATTTATTATTAAAGCATCCAAATCGTTTCTTGCATGATTTAATTGTGCACCAATTGCTCGATTATAAGTTACATTACCAAAATTTTCTGAACCAATATTAGAATCAACTTCTCCAAGAAAATAGGCAGCATCAATATCATAATATTCTTGCTCTTGAGTATGATAAGCTGAAGTTATTAATTTATAATTGGATTTTTCATTAGCAATAAATGTTGTTTTTATTGCTCCGAACAAGGTTTGGTATTTGTCATTTTCTTGTCCTTCATAAAAAACTAATAGTGCAATTGGTTCGCTAATTGTTCCAAAATTTGTTTGACGCGTTAATGGCTGATAATTGTATTTATTTTGAGATGCATTTCCTAAAAAGCTGAACTTCCATTTCTTTGATGCGTCAAAATTAACATTGGTTTGAACGTCAACATAAGTAGGTCTAAAATTAGTTTGAGTTTCTTGACTATTTACTAAAAGTGAATTATCTCTATATCGAATTCCTGTAATTGAAGACCATTTTTTATTTTTAGAAACTAAATCAACTGCTGCACTACCACCAAGAAAACTTGCTTCAAATGCTGCTCCAAATTTGGTAGGTTTTCTATAAGTAATATCTAAAACCGAAGACATTTTATCGCCAAATTTTGCCTGAAAACCACCAGCAGAAAAATCTACATTTTTTACCAAATCAGTATTGGTAAAACTCAATCCTTCCTGCTGACCAGAGCGTATTAAAAATGGTCTATAAACTTCTATTTCGTTTACATAAACTAGGTTTTCGTCATAATTTCCACCTCTAACATTGTATCCCGAACTTAATTCGTTGTTGTTACTTACACCACCAAAAGTTTTTAAAACACTTTCAACACCAGCATTGGCACTTGGGTTTTTTCTAATTACATCTGTAGAAACACTAATAATTCCTTGAACTCGTCTTTTATTACTTGTAATAATAACTTCGCTCAATTGCTCATCACTATCACTCATTACAGGATTGTATTCTAGAATTTCGTTATCTTTTAATTGAAAGGTTGCTGTTATTCTTTTTAAAGATATGTGTGTAAAAACCAGCACAACTTTTTGATTTGAAGGTACAGTTACTAAATAAAAACCATCTTTATTGGTAGTTGTCGATTTACTTTGATAACTAACATTTACACCTTCAACAGGTTTACTATTTTGATCTAAAATGACTCCAGTTACTTTTGCAGATTGTGCAAATGAAAAAAAACTTACTAATATAAAAAGTAATGATAAAAGGTTATTTTGTGCTTTCAATAGTTATTATTTTTGACTTCTATTAAATTGAGTTTCAAAGATAGTAGAATTTCCGACATTATCTGTTACTACAACTTTGAGTTTATTTAATCCTTCCAACAATAGTTCATTGCTAAAAATATGTGTTATTCTTTTTAATTTAGATTCATATTCAAACAAAACCCATTTATCATTTAAATATCCGTTATAAGTTTTAATTCCAGACAAATCATCTGAAATAGTTAATGATATACTCTTTTGAGCTGTAATCCACTTACCTTCAATGCTTTTTGCTACTGCAACCTTTGGCAAAGTAACATCTTTGGCTAAAGTAAATTGTCCTAAATATTTGGTTTTACAAGAGAACGTATTTCCTGTTAGTTTTGTTGCAATGTAACTTAATTTATTTTTGTTTATTGCCGCAATAAACATCTTTTTTTTATCTTCTATTGATGAAACAGAATCTACGAATGTAATAGTAAAGTTATTGTGAGCTGGCACAGTATCATCATGTAAGTAAAGTATTTTATTTTTTACATCAAAATTTAAATAAAAATCTTCATAAAAAGTTGAAGCAGGAAAATCAATAGATACATTTTCTTTTTCAAAATTATTTTCTCTGTTATATTTAACTAAATAAGGTGTTTTTTTTAGATCAGATACTAAGGTTGGCTTTATATCCAAATAGCCAATTGGAATTGAAATTATAGTTTTATTATTATTGAAATCCAAAACTTCAATTTTCTTTATTTGATTCGAGTTAGGAGAAATGTCAATTACTCCGTTTTCAAAATTATCTTTAATATTACTCCAAGAATAATTATTTTTCATAAACAATTTTTGAATTCTTTGATGCGATTTTTTGTACCTATTATAATCTATAAAATAATTTATAAACCTTGCTTCATCAAACGACAATTCGTCTAGTTCATAACTAAAAATTGATTTACCATTAGATTCTAACTTTGCTTTGTAAATTCCATTGTTGTTAAACGATACATTATCTAAATCATAAGCATTTATTCCGAAACCAATTTTGCCTTTACCCAAAACTTTTTCACTCATGTATGTTCCATCTTTTTGAAGCGATAAGTTAAGATTTACTGGTTGTTGCGATTGATTTACTGTAGAATTTTCATCAATAGGAAAAACTACAAGTCCAGTTACAACTGGTTTTTTAGTATCAGGCAAAAACTTATTAAATCCAAACAACAAAGGATTTATAGTTTTTTCGGTTTTATTTTCACGAATTTCAAAATGTAAATGCGGACCTTCAGAACCTCCAGTGTTTCCTGAAATTGCAATAATATCTCCTTTTTTTACAGGCAATTCGTTTGCTTTAAAAAAAGCTTCAATTTCATAAGTTTTTTCTGCATACTGCAATTCTATAATTTTATTTTGAATTTTTCCAACAGCTTTTTGCAAATGTCCATATACAGTTGTATAGCCATTTGGATGGGTAATATAAATTGCTTTACCATATCCAACAGTAGAAATTTTAATTCTTGAAATATAGCCATCACCTGCAGCATAAACGTTTAACCCTTCTCTTTGGTTGGTCTTAAAATCGAATCCTGCATGAAAATGATTAGGCCTCAATTCACCAAAATTGCCAGATAATTGCATAGGAATATCTAATGGTAATCTAAAATCATCCTTTGGAAATTGCTTTTGAGCAAATGATAAAAGTGTAAATAATAATGTAATAGGAATAAATTTCATTTATTATAGGTTTTTGGCTAAAATATAAAAAAGTTTATTAGTAGTAAAATAAATATATTTCATATTTATAACTTACTAATAAACAATTTATTAGAATTTTAATAAAAAATATATTCACTTTTTTACAAAAAATATTGCTTTAATAGATTAGGAATTATAAATTTGTAAGATTAAGTAATGAATAGTGTGAAGCATGAGTGAAATTGTTGAAATAATTGATACTCTTGAAACTAAGATTCAAAAATTGTTTACTAAAATAAACGATTTAGAACAAAAAAATCAAGCGTTACAAAGTGAATTGAAAATTTCTAACAATGCGTTTGAAAATCAAGATTTGGCAGTAAAAACGCTAAAAAAAGATTATGAATCACTTAAAATAACCAATTCATTACTAGGCAGTGAAGATTATAAAAGAGATACAAAGCTTAAAATAAATTCATTAATTCGTGAAATTGATTACTGTATAGCTCAGCTATCAGATTAAAACTATGGATGAAAAGCTTAAAATTAAATTATCAATTGCAGATAGAGTTTATCCATTAACGGTAGACATGTCTCAGGAAGAAGGATTGCGAAGTGCTTCTAAAAAAATTGATGCCATGATTAAGCAATTTGAAGAAAGTTATGCTGTTAGAGATAAACAAGATGTATTGGCAATGTGTGCTTTACAATTTGCCTCACAAGTTGAACAAAAAAAAGTAGATAACGCCATTGATGGTTCAGAATCAATAGAAAAATTAATAAAGTTAAATACAATTTTAGACGAGTATCTTAATAAATAATAAAAAACGTTCTTTTAAATAAGCTAAAAATACTGCCTACATTAGTTCATTTTTGGTAAACTCAACACTAACAAATTAAAATGAGTAAATCGTCGCTAATATAGCATGCCATCCTAGAGTTGGAAGCTTGAACAGTGAGTTAGCTCAAAACTTGTCAACACGAGTTTATTCAAGCAATTAATGTAGGTTTTTTTATTTATAAATTTTAACACAAACATGGACATAGTATCTATAATTATCGGAATAATAGTTGGAATTGCTGGTGGTTTTGTTGTAGCAAAAATGCTCGAAAAAAGTAATGCTTCTAGCTTTATTAAAAATGCAAAGAATGAAGCAGCATCAATATTAAAAGATGCCAACTTTGAAGGAGAAAATACTAAAAAAGATAAACTACTTCAAGCAAAAGAGAAGTTTTTAGAATTAAAATCAGAACACGAAAAAGAGATTTTAGCCAAAGACAAAAGAATGTCCGAAGTTGAAAAAAGAATTCGTGATAAAGAATCGCAAGTTTCTAGCGAATTATCGAAAGCTAAGAAAATAAACGACGATTTTGAAGCTAAAACATTTGAATATTCTTCAAAGGTTGAAATGCTTGATAAAAAGCATCAAGAAGTTGAAAGAATGCATAAAGGACAAATTGAACAACTGGAAGTTATTTCAGGTTTATCTGCCGATGATGCCAAAGAACAATTAGTAGAAAGTTTAAAAGCTGAGGCAAAAACCAAAGCTATGGCTCATATTCAAGAAACTATTGAAGAAGCTAAACTTACTGCTGCTCAAGAAGCCAAAAAAGTAATTATAAGCACAATTCAACGCGTTGGTACAGAAGAAGCAGTTGAGAATTGCGTTTCGGTTTTTAATATAGAATCTGACGATGTAAAAGGAAGAAT
>JAYTPS010000141.1:0-3666 GCA_043747155.1 Flavobacterium sp.
GATTTTTTAGTTTTAACTTTTAGTGCTAATGAAATCGTACTTAAAATAATTTCTTCAGTTTTCTTTAAGTATTTTTCGGGAATCGCTCCTTTCTTTAAATATTTATGAAAAGCTAAAACATCAACAAATAATAATGCATTGGTAACAATATGCGAAAAGTTTTTACTAATAATATCTTTATTGGTTTGAACACGCTCATTAATTAATCCTTCCAACTTTTGAGATTTGTTAGAGGGAAGTATTGTTTCTAAAAAAGAAAATCCTTTAGGATTCATTTCTGTATAAAAAGCTACAGTTTTTTCAATAAAACTATTCGAATTTTTAATATTGGTTTCAAATATATATACATCAAATAAGGTGTTTAGCAATGCTACTTTAGAAAGTTCTTCTGTTTTCAATTGCTCAATGGTAACTTGAGGAAAATTATTAATAGACACAATATGTCCATAAATAAATCCAGTTTTTCTAATATTTTTATAAAATGTAAATGCATCAATAGGTGAAGTAACCAATTTGACTTGCTCTATAAAAAATTTATCTATCCAACCATTTGCCGAAGGATTTATCATTACTTTCGTTTAAAGTGCAAAGCTATATAATTTTATAGAAGTTAGTAATTATTGATGTTAAGATTTTTTTAAGAACGAGATTTAATGTATAATTCACAAAGCCGAATGATTTCAGTAATTCTGTTGTTGCGAGTTTCTTCTCGTTTGGCTTGATTTAACCAATATAAATAATTTTTTCTGTAAGATGGACTAAATTTATTGTAATTATCTAAAGCAGTTTTATTTAGTTTAAAAGCCATTGCTAAATCATCTGGAATAAGTAAATCCTCAACCGCGTCAAGTGATTGCCATGAACCATTTAGTTTTGCAATTTCAATTTTTTGTAAGCCACTTTGATGTATTAAATTTTCTTTAAGTAATATTTCGATGTACGATTTGTTCAGTTTGCTCCAAACACTTTTCTCTTTTCTTGGTGTAAATAGTTGTTTTCTTCGCTCATCATCTATTTTTTTTACTGTCGAATCTATCCAACCGTAACAAATTGCAACTTTTACAGCTTCTTCCCAACGCATACTTTCATATTGGCTTGCAACTTTATAAAAAACCAAACAAATTCCTGTTGATAAATTGTGATTTTCATGCAACCAATTGCGCCATTCTTGAGCATTTTTAAAATATAAAAGTTCTTTTTTGTCCAAACCAATATTATTTAATAATAGCCGAGCAAGCAACTCTGCCACCAGCATTTCCTGTTGGTTGAGTTATAAAATCATCAGGATTTGCATGTACTATCAATCCTTTTCCAAGAATATCTTTATTTGCATCACCACAGCCAATGCACCATTCATCAGTTTTTAGTGTAATTGTTCCTTTTCCATTTTCATCAGCGGTAAAATTCCCAATATCACCTTTATGATGTTCAACATCTGTCCATTTGCCATGATTTTTAAATGTTGGATTCCAGTGTCCACCTGTAGAACTAGCATCTGCAGCAGAGCAATCAGCTTTTTCATGTATATGAATAGCATGAATTCCAGGTTTTAAACCAGATATTTTTGCTTCAAAAGTTACGATTCCTTTATTTTCAGAAAAAGTTGCAGTTCCTAAAACGCTACTATTGCTTTTGGGTTCTAAGGAGATTTTTAAAAAATTTGCTTTAAAATTGTTAGACGATTTACATGCGATTATTAAAAATAAAAAAAGAGTTGCAAAAAATGATATTTTTTTCATGATGTTTATTTTTATCAAAGTTACTGATTATTGGTTTTACTTGTTGCTTTACGATTGATAATAAAATGTGAAAATTAATAATATTGAAATGCACATCAAATGCTTAATTTTTTAACTTCAAAAAAAATCATATATTTGCAATCCAAACAGCACTTCATTATGAGTCAAAAAATATTACTCACTGCAAAAGAAGTTACAATAATTTTAAATCGTTTGGCTTGTCAGTTAATCGAAAAACATCTTGATTTTTCAAATACTGTTTTAATTGGATTACAACCTCGAGGTAAATTTTTGGCACAAAGAATTAATCAAATTTTAGAAAATGAATATAATTTAAAGAACATTCAGTTAGGTTTTTTAGACATTACATTTTTTAGAGATGATTTTAGAAGAAGTGAAAAACCATTGGAAGCCAATAAAACACAAATTAATTTTTTGGTAGAAAATAAAAAAGTTGTTTTTATTGATGATGTTTTATATACTGGCAGAAGTATAAATGCTGCTTTAACTGCAATACAATCTTTTGGAAGACCATCTGAAGTTGAGCTTTTAACACTTATTGATAGAAGATTTAGTCGTCATTTACCCATTCAACCAGATTATAGAGGAAGACAAGTAGATGCCATAAATGATGAAAAAGTAAAGGTATGTTGGAGAGAAAACGATGGAGAAGATGCTGTATATTTAATATCTAACACAACTATTGAACCTACAAGCTAAAAAAATGACATCACTTTCAGTAAACCATTTATTAGGAATAAAGTATCTTCAACCAGATGATATTCAGCTTATTTTTGAAACTGCCGATCATTTTAAAGAAGTAATAAACAGACCTATAAAAAAAGTACCTTCATTAAGAGATATAACAATTGCAAATATTTTTTTCGAAAACAGTACCCGAACCAAATTGTCATTTGAATTAGCCCAAAAAAGATTGTCGGCAGATGTTGTTAGTTTTTCGGCTGGACAATCCTCTGTAAAAAAAGGCGAAACACTCATTGACACTGTAAACAACATTCTTTCGATGAAAGTTGATATGGTTGTTATGCGACATGCAAATCCTGGAGCTGCATATTTTCTTTCTCAAAATGTTGATGCATGTATTATAAATGCTGGCGATGGTGCACATGAACATCCAACTCAAGCATTGTTAGACAGTTTCTCGATTAGAGAAAAACTTGGTGAAGTTGCTGGAAAAAAAGTTGTTATAGTAGGCGATATTTTGCACTCAAGAGTCGCTTTGTCTAATATATATGCTTTGCAAATGCAAGGCGCACAAGTTAAAGTGTGCGGACCAAAAACTTTAATTCCAAAACACATTGAAAGTCTTGGAGTAACAGTAGAATCTAATCTTAAAAAAGCATTGCAATGGTGTGATGTTGCCAATATTTTACGAGTTCAAAATGAACGTATGGATGTAAATTATTTTCCATCAACTAGAGAATATACACAGCAGTATGGAGTTGATAAAGATTTATTAAATTCATTAAATAAAGAAATTGTAATAATGCATCCTGGACCAATAAATAGAGGAGTAGAAATTACTAGCGATGTTGCCGATTCTCAACAATCTGTAATTCTTGATCAAGTTGAAAATGGTGTTGCAATTAGAATGGCAGTGATTTATTTATTGGCTTCTAAAATAAAACAGTAATTATTAATATTAAATAATGAGATTGCTTTACAAACTCGAAATGACATGAAAATTACCCAAAAAGGAAATAGTACTACAATAAAAGATACTCAAGGAGACATTGAATTATTTCTTAAAAAAATCACTCATGCGCATGTTGGTTTTAAAACGCAAAATTTAATAATTGATTTAACTCAAAATAAATTGGCGAACTTAAAAGATGTTAAAACATTTTTAGAATTATCTAAAACTCACAAAAAAGGAAAAAAATCATTTGTAATTGTTATTGAGAAT
>JAYTPS010000142.1:0-5272 GCA_043747155.1 Flavobacterium sp.
GTTGAAAATAATACAATTAAAGCTGGAACTAAAATTACCAAAAAATTTCCAGTAGAAATACTTAATGGTTTTACATCAGACAAATATTTCTTCAACAAATTTACATTTGTAGCATAACATAATGAAGCTATTAAAACCAAAATAGTATACCAATAGTTTTGATTGGGATGATTCATGGCGCCATTTACAATTAACAATAAAGTTCCAATTAATCCAATAATAACTCCAAAAATTTGAGATCTTTTAAAGGTTAATCCAAATGCAACTCCGCCAAGAATTAGAGTATTTAATGGAGTTAACGAATTTAATATAGAACTCACCGAACTACTAATTTGTGTTTGAGCAATGGCAAATAAAAAAGCAGGAATAAAAGTGCCAAACAAAGAGGTCAATGCAATATATTTCCATTGATGTTGCTTAATTTGAGTAACACTTTTAAAGCCAATTATAATTAAAAAAACAGCCGAAAATATAATTCTTAGAGAACCCAATTGCATTGGAGACAATCCAACCAATCCTTTTTTTATTAAAATAAAAGAACTTCCCCAAATTAAAGCTAGAACAGTAAGATAAATCCATTTTAAAGTAGTCGTTTGCATTACATTTTTTTTGGTATGCAAATTTGACATAATTTTATGAATAGTCACTTATTAAATAACCTAATTTTGTATTGAATTTTAAAAATGCTTTTTTATCTTTTCGATAAAGTAGGAATCACATAATTTAAATCATAAAATGCGATTTCTTATTTGTCTAAAACACAAATAGTGAAAACAAATTAGGGACAAATAATTTAAAAACATAAATACAATGAAAATTTCAAAAGGAATCCTTGGTTTATCATTAGCATCATTACTTTTTTTAGGATGCAAAAATACAGATAGCAAACCAACAGCAGCTAGTGAAAAGAATTTAAATAAAGTTAAAGAAATTGCAGTTGCTACTAAACCAGAAATTGCAACTTTTAAAATCGATGGCATGACCTGCGAAATGGGTTGTGCAAAAACTATCGAAAAAAAGTTAACAAGTTTAAATGGTGTTCAAAGTGCTAAAGTAAACTTCGAAGCTAAAACTGCAACTGTAAATTTCGATTTAGATAAACTAAATTCAAATGATTTAGTAAAAGCAACCGAATCATGTGCCGATGGAAAAACCTATAAAGTTTCTAAATTAGAGGTCGGTAAAAAAGTTTAATTTTATTTCCACTTCAAAGTTTCCATCAATCGTTGCATGTCGTTTCTAATATAATCTGCGGCTGGCATTATTGAATCGAAATTGGGTTTTGCATAAAAATAAACCGAACCAGTTACAAAGTGTTTTATGCTGTCTGTAGCATAAAACTGCGAGTTGGTAGCAGCATTTCCGCCAACTTTATAAAACATTCCATACACTTTTTTATCTTCGTTAATAAAAGGTTGTTCTAATATATCGTCTGCTTTTATTACATGTTCATAGGTCAATCTTTGGGCATCGCTAAGCAATTTATCAATATCACCATTTACAGTTTTGTAAGTTAAAAAAATGGTAGCTTTCATTTTAGGATAAGTAATTGTAAAACCACATTCGTTTTTTTCTTTAATAATTGCTTGAGAATTCATATCAAACGTTAGCGGACAATGATTTTCAAACGCAGCATATTCGGCAACGGCATAATCCAATCGTAACTGACTTGATGGTTTAGGCAAAACATCATCCTTGCAACTTGCAAAAACCAAAATGAAACAAATTAATGTTATAATATAAAGGCATTTAAAATTAGTTTGCATCAATGGTTACTTTTATTTGTTTAACTCTTTTTTTATCAAATACTTCTATAGTAAAAAGACAGTTTTCGAATAGAATTTTTTGTCCTTTTTTAGGAAAATTGCCTAATATTTCTAAAATAAATCCAGCCAATGTCTCGGCTTCTCCTTTTCTAATTTCAAATAAATCTTCATCTACATCAATAATTCTGTAAAAATCTTTCAAATTTATTTTTCCTTCAAACAGGAAGTTTCTATCATCAATTTTAGAATAATTTATGTTTTCATCATCAAATTCGTCACTTATGTCGCCAACAATTTCTTCAATAACATCTTCTAGAGATACAATGCCAGAGGTTCCACCATATTCATCAACCACTATTGCCAAATGACTTTTCATGCTTTGAAAATCTTTTAGTAAATCGTCTAATTTTTTATTTTCGGGAACAAAAAATGGTTCGCGAAGCAAGGTTTTCCAGTCAAACTCTTTTTTGTTTATGTATGGAATTAAATCTTTTATAAACAAAACGCCTTTTATATGATCTATATTGTCTTTATAAACCGGAATTCTAGAATATCCTTTTTCTACAATCTTTGGATAAATATCCGAAAAAGTTTCTTCAATATCCAAAGTAAACAAATCAATTCTTGGACTCATAACTTGTTTAGTATCAGTATTTCCAAAAGAAACAATGCCTTCTAATAATTTTTTTTCTTCATGAGATGTGTCATCTGTAGATGTAAGTTCTAATGCTTGAGATAATTGATCTACAGAAAAATTAGTTTTTTGTTTGCCCAACTTTTCCTGAATAAAAATAGTAAAAGCTCGCATTGGTAAGCTAATTGGCGATAGCAATTTGTCTAATATTGATAACGGATAAGCAATAAACGTTGCAAATTTTATATTATTTCTGCTTGCATAAACCTTTGGTAATACTTCGCCAAAAAGTAAAATTAAAAAAGTAACTAATATTACTTCAATTGAAAATTTTAAGATTGGCGATTCAATAGCAAGAAAAACTTCGTCAAGAGAAAAAGAAAACAGAATAACAATAGAAATATGTAAAAAATTATTGGCGACTAAAAGTGTTGCTAAAAGTTTTTTAGGTTTAGCAAGTAAATTATTAATTACAACAGCTTTAGATGGATGATTGTTGGTTAGATCAATAATATTTTTTTGAGTCAAAGAAAAAAGTGCCACTTCAGATGCTGCTACCATTGAACAGCAAAAAAGCAAAACTACAATGCCAATTATTCCAATAAGTAAATTGGTGTCAACACTCGATAATAATTCTAAACTGGGCTCAAAGTCCAAATTCAATAAGATTAGTTATACAAATTAATACGGCAAATCGTTTTCGATTGGAGTATTTGGTGCGTCAAAGTTAGTGTTTTTCGTCTCCGATGATGTAATTTGTTTGTTACCTTCGGTATCTTTTTTAACACTTAAAAATGTAAATTCGGTAACCTGAATTTCAGTTGTATATTTAGTTGTTCCATCTTCGGCTTGCCACTGACGTGATTTTATTCTTCCTTCAACATATATTTTATCACCTTTGGTTAAGTATTTTTCGCAAATTTCGGCAGCTTTATTTCTTACAACTAGATTGTGCCACTCGGTTGAAGTGATTTTTTCGTTGGTTGTTTTATTGATATAAACTTCATTAGTAGCCAAAGGAAAACGACCAATACAGTTGCCACCTTCAAAATAGTGCATTTTAATATCATCACCAAGATGACCAATTAACATAACTTTATTTAATGTTCCGTTCATGATTAAGCAATTTCTAAATATCAAAATTACAAATTAAATGTAATACTTTTCAATAAAATTATAAATTACTATCGGAAAAGGAAAATCTTTTAGAAAATTCAAGTCAATTCCGTTTAATATTTCATTAGAAACAGTAACTTTATAAAAATTGATATGAAGTTTTTGATGCGATAATTTATGAATTATTGGTTTTTCATTATAAACAACAATTGCTTCAATTTTTAAATTTGAATAACGATTTTTAATTTCATCTAAAATTATTTCATGCCCAACAATTTCATTGGTTTCAATAACTGGAAATTCATATAAATTGTACCAAATTCCTTTTTCAGTTCTCTTATTTAATATAATATGATTGTAGTTATCCAAAAGTAAAACATAATTAAAATACCTATTTGTAACTTTTGTTTTCTTTAGCTTTATTGGAAGTTGATTCACTTTTTTCATTTGTAAAGCTGCGCAACTACTATTGAAAATGCAAATTTCACATTTCGGATTTTTAGGCACACACTGCAAAGCGCCAAATTCCATTATTGCCTGATTAAATAATGCAGGATTATTATTAGGAATTAATTCTTTGCACAAAGAAGTAAATTCTTTTCGTGCACCACTAGAAGCGATGTCGGTATCAATATTAAAATATCTCGATAAAACCCTGTAAACATTACCATCAACCACAGGAACAACTTCGTTAAATGCAAATGATGCAATTGCGGCGGCAGTATATTCGCCAATTCCTTTCAGTTTTAATAAATCGTAATAGTTATCTGGAAAAATTCCGTTAAACTCAAATGCTATAATTTGTGCCGTTTTATGCATATTTCTTGCACGAGAATAATAACCCAAACCTTGCCAAAGTTTTAAAACTTGCTCTTCGTTGGCATTAGCCAAATCAAAAACTGTTGGAAATTCAATTACAAAAGTTAAAAAATAGGGTAATCCTTGAGCCACACGAGTTTGTTGAAGCATAATTTCAGACAACCAAATTGGATAAGCATTAGTTGTGTTTCGCCAAGGCAAATCACGCTTATTTTGTAAATACCATTGCAATAATGAGTTAGAAAATTCCATAAAAAATATTGGATTACAAAAGTAAATCTTTATATGATTAAATTTTAATCAATTATCCTTGAAATATTGTTTTTTTAATTCCTATATTTGCACACTCAAAAAATTACACATAATTATTAAATACGAAAGAAAATGACGAAAGCAGATATCGTAGCAAAAATTTCAGAAAAATTAGGTCTTGAAAAAGGAGATGTTCAATCAACAGTTGAAGCATTAATGGAAGAAGTAAAAGCATCATTAGAAGGTGGTGATAACGTTTACTTAAGAGGTTTTGGTAGTTTTATTATCAAGACAAGAGCTGAAAAAACTGGTAGAAACATTTCAAAAAATACTACAATTAAAATTCCAGCACACAATATTCCAGCATTTAAACCTGCAAAAGTATTTGTTGAAGGAGTAAAAACTAAAACTGAAATAGCAGTTTAAAAAAACTAATTATTAATCACAAAAAAACAACCTATGCCAAGCGGTAAAAAAAGAAAAAGACATAAGGTAGCGACTCACAAACGTAAAAAAAGAGCGAGAGCTAACCGTCACAAAAAGAAAAAGTAGTTTTAAACTACTTTTTTCTTTTTAAAAGTTCATTGAAATTGAAAATTAGTAATCAGTAAAAGTATTAAGTAATTATATACTAAAAACTGTAAACTGAACACTATTTTTCTTTGGGTAAAACCTGTAAAAAATT
>JAYTPS010000143.1:0-4035 GCA_043747155.1 Flavobacterium sp.
ACCAGCTTTTCCAAAAACTTTTGGGTATTTAAAAAGTGCATAATAGGATAATAATCCACCAAGTGAGCTTCCAAAGATGGCAGTGTTTTTTAAATCTGATTTGGTTCTATAGTTTTTATCAATATAGGTTTTTAAGGTAGTTACAGTAAAATCTAAATAATTATCTGCGTTTCCTCCATCATATTTTTCGTTTTTAAAAGGAGTTAATTCCTCTATTCTTTTTTCACCTCCATTTTCAATTCCGACAACTATTATTTGGGCTTTTAAACTGTCTAAAGTTTCATCAATATTCCATTCACCAGCATAAGAAGTTTTTTTGTCAAATAAATTTTGTGCATCTTGCATGTAAATTACAGGGTATTTTTTAGTAGATAGTTCATAGTTTATAGGTAAATAAATCCAAATTTTTTTAGTTGTTTTAAGTTGTGGTGCCTCAATTGAAAAAGTTGAAACTTGTTTTGAAGCAGTACTTTGGTTTGTATCTTGGGCAGATATTACTCCGAAAAAAAATACTAAAAAGAGTGAAATGAAATTTTTCAAAGTGATAAATTTTATTTTTTTATAAATAAATACTATTTTAGCTAAAATATTATCTTATGCCTACAAAAGTACAAAAATTGAGTTTGCTTGCCGACATGATTGCATTTGCAATAATTGATGGTGAATTGCATGAAAGAGAATATATGTTTTTATCATTAATTGCTGTTGAATTAGGCGTAAATAATGACGAATTGAAACAACTTTTTCATGAAGAAAATCGAAGTGAAATTATAAAAAATGAGTTTGAACGAATTCAACAATTTTACAGGTTGGCTTTGTTGATGCATTGTGATGGAGTTTTGCACGAAAGAGAAGAAGTTAAAATTCATGAAATTGGTATTAACATGGGATTAAATCCATCGGCAATAAGAAGAGTTTTAAAAGCTATGGAAAAATCGCCAACAAGAATGATTCATCCCGATTTTTTATTGGAAGTTTTTCAAGAACAAATGAATTAAATTTTTTCCTGCAATACTTTAATTTCGTCACGATATTTCGCTGCTTGCATAAAATCTAAATCTTTTGCTGCTTTTTCCATTGCTTTTCTTGCATCACGAATTTTCTTTTCAATTTCAGGTTTAGATAGATACTCGCTTTGTGGTTCGGCTGCTTTTAAAACTTGATTTTCGTAATATTGAGTAGATACAGAGTTGTTGCTCAAGGCATTTCCTAAACTTTTATTTAATGCTTTTGGTTCTAGTCCGTTTTTAGTATTGTATGCAATTTGTTTTTCTCTTCTATAATTTGTTTCATCAATTGTTTTTTGCATGCTGTTTGTAATTTTATCGGCATACAAAATTGCTTTTCCGTTTATATTTCTTGCTGCGCGACCAACAGTTTGAGTTAAAGAACGGTGATTTCTTAAAAATCCTTCTTTATCAGCATCAAGAATTGCTACTAAAGAAACCTCAGGTAAATCTAAACCTTCGCGCAAGAGATTAACACCAATTAATACATCAAACAATCCTTTTCTTAAATCTTGCATGATTTCAACACGTTCTAATGTGTCAACATCAGAATGGATATAGCGACATCTAATAGCAACTTTGGTTAAATATTTTGACAATTCTTCAGCCATTCTTTTGGTTAAAGTTGTTACTAAAACGCGTTCATCTGCTTCGCATCGGAGTTGAATTTCTTCAATTAAATCGTCAATTTGGTTTAAACTTGGTCTTACTTCAATAATTGGATCTAATAATCCTGTTGGACGAATAACTTGTTCAACATAAACTCCATCAGATTTTTGAAGTTCATAATCGGCTGGAGTTGCCGAAACATAGATTACTTGGTTTTGCATTCCTTCAAACTCTTCAAACTTTAAAGGACGATTGTCCATTGCTGCTGGAAGTCGAAATCCATATTCTACAAGATTTTCTTTTCGGCTTCTGTCGCCACCATACATGGCATGAACTTGAGATACAGTAACATGACTTTCATCGACAACCATTAAGAAATCGTCTGGAAAATAGTCTAATAAACAAAAAGGTCTTGTTCCAGGAAGTCGTCTGTCTAGATATCTTGAATAATTTTCAATTCCTGAGCAATAACCCAATTCGCGAATCATCTCTAAATCGAAATTGGTTCGTTCTTCAAGTCGTTTTGCTTCTAGATGTTTACCAATTTCTTTAAAATAATCTACTTGTTTTACTAAATCTTGTTGAATATCCCAAATGGCAGCTTGCAAAACATCTGGCGAAGTAACAAACATGTTGGCTGGATAAATATTTAATTTTTCGTATTTTTCTAAAACTTTTGAAGTTCTGACATCAAAAGCTTCTATTTCTTCAATTTCATCACCAAAAAAGTTAACACGAAAAGGTTCATCACCATAACTTGGAAAAATATCAATCGTATCACCTTTTATTCTGAAAGTTCCAGGAGTAAATTCGGCTTCGGTTCTAGAGTATAAACTTTGAACCAATTTATGCAATAATTTAGTGCGAGAAATTATTTGATTTTTTTCAATAGAAACCACATTTTTTTGAAATTCAACTGGGTTTCCAATTCCGTATAAACAAGAAACCGATGCTACAACTAAAATGTCTCTTCTTCCTGACAAGAGAGATGAAGTCGTGCTTAATCGAAGTTTTTCTAATTCTTCGTTTATAGACAAATCTTTTTCAATAAAAACTCCAGAAACTGGAATATAAGCTTCGGGTTGATAATAATCGTAATAAGAAACAAAATATTGTACTGAATTATTCGGAAAAAACTGTTTAAACTCTGAATATAATTGTGCTGCTAATGTTTTATTGTGCGCTAAAACTAGTGTTGGTTTTTCTACTTGCTGAATTACGTTGGCAACTGTAAATGTTTTTCCAGAACCAGTTACACCTAATAAAGTTTGGTATTTTTCGCCATCGAGTATTCCTTTTACTAATTTTTCAATAGCTTGCGGTTGATCGCCTGTAGGTTTATAATCGGATACGACTTGGAATTTCATTTATGTAAATTATGAATGACAAAGTTACACAATTTTATGAGCCAAGTAGTACAGGAATTAATAGATATAGTTTATATTATTCACTATTAAACTTCCAGTCTTTTTGTTGTTTTTCGCTCAAGAAAGTCCATGCTACAATTCGGCTGGTTTTTTGGCCTTGAGCCATTTCAATTGTTTTTATTTGAACTGCTCCAACTTTATTTAAAGTTTTGTAAATGCTTTTTAAATTTTCTTTTTTTGAAACTAAAGTTGTAAACCAATAGCATTGTAGCGGATATTTTACACTTTCAAATATCATTTGGGTAATAAAACCAATTTCGCCACCATCACACCAGAGTTCAGTAGTTTGTCCACCAAAATTTAAAATTGGTACTGCAACTTTATTATCTTCTAGATTATTAACTTTTCTTAACGATGCTTTGGTTGCTTCTTCTTGTGATGCATGAAATGGAGGATTGCAAATTGTAAAACTAAATTTATCTTCGGGAAGAATTATATTTTTAAAAATAAATCTTGGTTCTGTTTGTAATTGCAAACTTATTGCTTCTATTAATTTAGGATTATTTTGAATAATTTTTTTGCAGTTTTGAATGGCATTTTCATCGGTATCGGTTCCAACAAAACTCCAATTGTACGCATGATTTCCTATTATTGGATAAATGCAATTGGCACCAATACCTATATCTAATCCAATTATGTTTTCGCCTTGAGGAATAACTCCATCATTAGATTCGGATAATAAATCGGCTAGATAATGAATATAATCTGCTCTTCCTGGAATTGGCGGACATAAATAATGGGTTGGAATATCCCAACTTTCTATTTTATAATAGGTTATTAATAATGATTTATTTAGTGCTTTTACAGCTTCTGGATTACTGAAATCTATAGTTTCAATTTCGTGTTCGTTTATGAATACAAATTTTTTTTAATTGGGATAATGATGAATTAAAAGTTCAAAATCGTATCGTAATTTATGTAGATTTCTTGGATGTAATGTCGTTTTTTCTAATGTAATTTTACTCTTCATTTTTCATTTCTGAAATCAAATA
>JAYTPS010000144.1:0-3546 GCA_043747155.1 Flavobacterium sp.
ATTGTTGCTTCCGATACTGTTAATTTTAAATTCATTTTTTATTTGTTTAATTTTATGCGTTAAGGTTTGTAATATGATTGAAAACGAATAGTATCTAAATATTCAGGGGATTTTATTAATCCATCTCCACGTCCTGTTAAGCTTTCTGCTCCTGCTTCGTCTAGTACTACTCTACTATCAACTTCTTTTGGAACTCTAAAACATATTTGTATTGGAAAGTTTGCCTTTGCATCGCCTGTAATTATTTTTGTTGATGCTCTTTGTGTTGCTGCAACAATTCTAAAACCAAGTGAACGACCTTTTTGAAGTAATATTCTTAAATTTTCTTCAAGACTTTTTAATTCTCCTGTTTGTTGAGTTGCATATTTAGGTTTTCCGTTAGCATAATTACCTACACAAACAGTTTCGTAAATTTTCAATTCTTTTCCGCTTTTTGCATTAGCTAAAGCATCTGCAAACTCGTCAAATATAATTACTTTTTTTGCATTGTAACCGCTTTCTGCTCTTTGATTCATTTCAACTACTAAATTAGCCATTTCTTCCTCTATTTCTTCAATATCGCAAAGTAACTTAACTCCTTTAATATTCTTGCGTTTAAAGTCTTGTTTGGTGTCTAAAACAATAATATCATTAATTCCAGCTAATTTTAAATATTCGATGTAAGAAACTAAAAATTCAGTTTTACCGCTACCAGTAGCACCACAAACTAAAGCGTGAGGTGTCGAATGGTTGTTTAAATCAATAAAAATAGTATTTCCATAATTGTCTTTACCTATTGGTATTTTTAACCCTTCAAAAATAACATTTCCATTAACGTCTTTTCCAACAGGGTTTTTTAAAGATTGTAAAGCATCTTCACTAAAAATTAAATCATTTTCTCTATTCTTAGCAAATTCAACAGCTAAATAAGATTTTCCTTCGTGTATTGAAAGTTCTTTACCGATACGAACATTTGTAACGTCTAAAGCATTTGCAATATCTAATTTGTGGCTTTGTATCGATGATATTTTAACTCCAGCCGATACTTCAAGTAAAAAAGTATTACTAGAATAACCTTCAAATTTATGTGCAACCCTTACAACAGTTCCAAACCCACGTAAAACGTGTTCAATTTTTTCTTCTTGTGTCATATTTTTATTTGATAAATCGTATTGAATAAATGTACTTGCACTTTTTCTAAATTCTGTAATAACTTTTGGATTAATTGTTGTTATAGAACTATCTTTTATTTTCTTTAATCTACGTGAAACTAATTCTTTTTTGCTTTCAGCTACATTAAAATCTTCAACTTCTAATGTATTTGTTCTACACCAAAAGTCATAAATTTCTGCTTTGTCAACAAAATTATCAGAATCATTAATTAAGAAAATATAATCAGGATCATTTACTGCCGAAATCATACGTTTCAAAGGTTCGTAAAGCAATGCTTCATATAAAGCACGAACATTTTTATCTAAAGTGATTTTAAAACAACTTAATTGAGGGCTTTTATCTCGATTTTGAGAGTATTTATTCTCAACAAACCAAACTTCGTTAACTTCTAATCCTGATTTGCTTTCATAAGCATTTACATAGGTTATAGCTTGTGTTCCAATACTTAAAGCAATTTCTTCTTCACTACTAAAAAACCCTTTTGATTTGTGGTCGATAATTGCAATATTGCCATTTTTAAGTTTTACAACTAAATCTATTTTGAACCTACAAGGCAAAGGAATATCAACACCATTAATTACTAAAAATTCATCTCCGAAAACTTCAACATCAATAACTTCTTCAATATCCTCTAGGTAAGTATTAATTTCAGAATAAAAATTCCTTACTAAAGCGGTTACTGTATTTAATGCTTTTTGTACACATTCTGAAACAGTAGGAGTTGTTTTTTGAAGTTTCCATTTTATAGGCTCTATGTTTTCGATATAATCAAAACTAAAAATTTCTAAATCAGCAACATCTAATTTTCTACCTTGTTTAAGAGCATAAAAATAATTCTCTAAAGCATAATGATACGCTTGACCTGCAATAGTAGTTGATGAACTTTTACTATCACAACCATAAATATAAATCATTTCAAACGCCTTTTCATTACGTGAAAATTGACTTAATTTTGAATGCGACCACGAACTTATAAGATACTCGCTAAAAAGACTATCTGTGTCATCAGAAGACAGTCCTTTGTATATACTTTGCTTTTTTATCATTATGGTAATTGTTTAGATTTTAATTCTATTAATTGATGTAAAATAACTAAACGTTTATGCTCATCTTTTCTTTCAATAACACCCTCTATAATAATTATGTCTTCGTCACTAATTTTTTCTCTTAATTCGTCTAATAATACTTGAATAGCATTAAATTTTTCTATTTTAGTAACATCTTCAAATTCAGTATCAATTGTTGAAAAAGTATCTTTTATTTCTTCAACTGATTGCATACCATTAAGAATATCTGGTGCATATAATCTACCGAAAAAAGATGCTGCTCTATATTGAAACATTAATTCAGGCATAGTTTTCCATTTAGAACCTGATTTTGAAAGCCAACCTTCTGTTTTTACCATTAACCAAGTTACCATTGGTCCAATAAATTTATTCCCTTCAAAATCTTCTGTATAAGCTCTACAACCATAATCGTCAGATTGCTTGTCAATTCCTATAAATTCAAACTTTAAATGTTTAAATCTACCACAAGAATTTAAAGAAGCTATAATAAACGTACTACTCCAAGATGGTTTTCCTTGAATTATATGTAAATTTTGCATCACCATAAAAGGACTTACTCCAATACGTGTTGCCATTTCTAAAGCAATCATAGTATTTGGAATATTCCCTTTGTACGCTTGAGGAACTAAATCTGAACTACATAAACCTTTTGCAATTCTTTGTCCGTTTTCAAAAGATGCTATTGTGCTAAAAATAGAATCATCTTGTTTTGTAATTTGTGTAGTCATAATTTTATTTATTAAATGTGTTTCCAATGTGTTTTGTTTATTATTCTGCTTATTGTGGTTGCGCCAACATTATAAATATTGGCTATTTCTTTATAGGTTTTTATGCTCTTTAATTCTCTTATTTCTATAACTTGGTTTTCTGATAATTTACATCCTCCGTTTTTAGTGCCTCTAGAAGGTTTCATTAAATTATTTAAAATAGCGTGTTTCAAATTTTCTAATCTTGTACACCACTCTAAATTTTCAACTCTATTATCAGTTTTAATTCCGTTGATGTGATTTACTTGCGGTTTGTTTTCAGGGTTTTGAATAAATGCAATTGCTACTAATCTATGCGCTAAAAAGTATTTTTTCTGTTTATTATTAGCTAAAGAAAATTGAATATAACCGCTTTTATGAGGTTTATGTGTTAAAAACCTTTCTTTGTATATAGCAAAAGTCATATTGACATTCATAAACCTTTTTTGTTGTAAAGTTTTTATATTACCTAAACAACTTATTTGATAAATTGTTTCGTAACCTACAACATCTTTCCAAATTTCAATTTTATTTTCCATAACAAAAATCCCCGACCAAAGACAAAGGCTATCCAGTTTGTC
>JAYTPS010000145.1:0-6567 GCA_043747155.1 Flavobacterium sp.
TGGAGAAGGAATTGAAAAGCAAAATGTTATAAATTATATTGATAAAAATATTTTATCAAATTTTGTTTTTTTAAAAGGTAATATAAGTAAAGATGAAATGAAAACTATTTATAAACAAAGTAATTTCTTAATTTTACCGTCTAAAAGTGAAGGTTGGCCAAAAGTAATTGCCGAAGCAATGTTTTGGGGATGTTTTCCTGTTGCAACTAATGTTTCTTGTATCTTTAGTATGTTAGATAATGAAAATAGAGGAATGTTATTAACCCTAAATAAAAAAATTGATATAGAAAAAATTGAGAAAATCATTTTAAATCAACATCTATACAATACTAAAATAAAAAACGCAATAAATTGGTCTCGCCAGTTTACAAACGATAAATTTGAAAGTGAAATAAAGAAACTTTTGCAATAATGAGAATACTTCAAATTATAGATTCGTTAGAAATTGGTGGAGCTGAAAAAATGGCAGTAAACTTCGCAAATGCATTATCTAGTAAAATTGAATTTTCAGGATTAGTAGCAACAAGAAACGAAGGAATGTTATTAAAACAAATAAATAAAAATGTAAATTATTTGTTTTTAAGAAAAAAAAAGGCAATCGATTTTAAGGCAATTTACAAATTAAAAAAATATTGCAAAGAAAATAGAATTAATATTTTGCATGCTCATGGTAGTTCTTTTTTTATAGCTGTTTTAGTAAAGCTTGCTTTATGGAAATTAAAAATAGTTTGGCATGATCATAACGGATTAAGAGAAGAAAGCTCAAAAAAACAAACAGTAATTTTAAAAACGGCTTCATTTTTATTTAATGGAATTATAGTTGTAAATTATCAATTAAAAAATTGGGCTTTAAAAGAATTGAATTGTAAAAATGTAATTTATTTAGCAAATTTTACTACTAATAATGAAGTTGAAGATAAATTAACTTTTCTAAAAGGTAATGAAGAAAAAAAAATATTATGTTTGGCTAATTTACGGTTTCCAAAAAACCATTTACTGCTAATTGATGTTGCTAAAAAATTAAAAATATCTAATCATGATTGGAGTTTTCATTTAGTAGGTAAAGATTATTTTGATTCTTATTCGGATAAACTTAAAAGTGAAATTTTAAAAAATGAATTAGAAAATCATATTTTTTTGTATGGTTCAAAAAATGATACTCAAAATATAATTAATCAAGCACAAATTGCTATATTGACATCAGAATCTGAAGGATTGCCTGTTGCATTATTAGAATATGGATTATATAAAAAACCTGTAGTTTCAACAAATGTTGGAGAAATTCCATTAATTATAAAAAATGAAATAAATGGATTTGTAGTTTCTAAATTTGATAGTAGTCAATTCTATTTGAATTTAGTAAAACTAATTCATGATGTTAATTTAAGAAATAAAATTGGCAATGCACTATTTGAAACTATTAGTGCAAATAATTCAGAAAAAGCCATAATTGGTATATATACAAATTGGTTACAAGAAAAACTAAATGGAATTTAAAGTAAAAAATTATCTTTTTTTAATTTTGCTACATGCTTCAATTGGAGCATTGGTTTTTTCATTTCCAATTGCAGCAAAAATTTATGGAATATTAATATTTTTAGTGAGTCTTTATTTTATTATTAAAACTAGAAATAAAAACAATGAAGTTTTATATGCTGCTGCTTACATTGTTGGAAGTGAGGTTTTTTTAAGAATGACTGGTGGAAACCCAAACCATGAGTTTGCTAAATATTCAGTAATAGTTTTTCTAATTATTGGAATGCTTTTTAGCGGTTTTTCTAAAAATGCGTTACCTTATTGGATATTTTTAATATTACTTATTCCAGGAATTATTATTGGTACTCAAACGTTAAGTCTTCAAGCTGATAATATTAGAAAAACTATACTATTCAATGTTTCTGGACCATTATGCCTTGGTATTGCTTCTTTGTATTGCTATAACAGAAAAATTACTCTTGAAGAGGTTAATAACATTTTATTATTAATGGGATTGCCAATTATTTCATGCATGGTTTACTTAACAATTTATACACCTGAATTAAAAGAAGTACTTATTAAAGGAAACAGTTCAAACACTGATACATCTGGTGGTTATGGTCCAAATCAAGTTGCAACTTTATTAGGGTTGGGAATGTTTGTTTTTTTCACTAGAATTTTATTTGCTTCAAGACACAAAATATTTTTCTTGATAAATTTAATACTATTTCTAGGAATGTCTTATAGAGGTTTGTTAACCTTTTCTAGAGGCGGAATAATAACAAGCATAACAATGATTATTATTTTATTAATTATTTTGTATTTAAATTCTAAAAGTTACGGAAAATTAAAAATGATTTATTTAATAGGTTTTTTAGTTGCAGTTATGGTTTTTACATGGTTTTATACAGAAAATCAAACAGGAGGATTTATTGGAAAAAGATATTCAAATGAAGATGCTTTAGGAAGAAAAAAAGATGATAATTTTACAGGAAGAGGAAAACTTGCTGCTGGAGAAATGGATATGTTTTTTGAAAATCCTTTTTTTGGTGTAGGTGCAGGAAAAGGAACCGAAATTCGTTCTAGCGAATTAGGCGTTCTTACAGCTTCTCATGATGAAATTACAAGAATGTTGGCAGAACACGGTGCATTAGGTATTTTGGCTTTGATGATTTTATTTTTTACACCTATATTTCTCTATATCGATAACAAGCAAAACATTTATATTTTTTGTTTTTTATTGTTTTGGTTGTTAACAATAAACCATGCAGCAATGCGAACAGCTTCGCCATCATTTGTATATGCACTAGCTTTATTAAAAGTAAGATTTAAGGATAATGAGTAAAAACTTACTATATATAGGAAATAAGCTTTCAAAGCACGGCAATACATTAACTTCAATAGATACTCTTGGAAATTTTTTAGAGCTTGAAGGATATAAATTATTTTATGCTTCTTCCAAAAAGAATAAAGTTTTGAGACTGTTAGATATGTTTTATAAAACAATTAGATATTCATATAAAGTTGATTATGTTTTAATTGATGTTTATAGTACTCAAAACTATTGGTATGCATTTATAATAAGTCAATTATGTAGAGTTTTAAAGCTAAAATATATTGCTAAACTACACGGTGGCGATTTGCCTAATAGAATTAAGAACAGCCCATTTTTATCTAATTTAATTTTTAATAATGCTTATAAAACTACTGCACCATCAAATTATTTAATGAGTATTTTTTCTAAAAATTACGGCACAAATTTAATCTACATTCCAAATACAATCGAAATAAATTATTATAATTTTTTAAAAAGAGAGTTTCATCAACCAAAGATATTATGGGTTCGCTCATTTTCTAAAATTTATAATCCTAAAATGGCAATTAAAGTTTTATCAATCTTGAAAAAAGATTTTCCAAATGCATTACTTACAATGGTTGGTCCAGATAAAGAGTATATTATTGATGATTGTAAATTGTATGCAAATGAATTAAATGTAAACGTTAAATTTACAGGAATGTTATCTAAAGAAGATTGGATTGAACTTTCTAAAGATTATAATTTTTTTATAAACACAACACATTTTGACAATACACCAATTAGCGTTATCGAAGCTATGGCTTTGGGTTTAACAGTGGTTTCTACTAATGTTGGCGGAATTCCTTATTTATTAAAAAATGAAGAAAATTCTATTCTTGTTAATGATAATGATGCTGTAACAATGGCAAATTCAATCAAAAAACTAATTGAAAATCCAACAATTACAAACCTAATTGCAAAAAATGCAAGAGCAGTTGTAGAAGAGTTTGATTGGAATGTAGTTAAGCACAAATGGTTTGAAATTTTAAAATAGTCTATTTTATCAGCTATATTTTATTAACTTGCATCACAAAATGTAACTTAGTTAATGAAAAGCAATAAAAAAATTCACTTTGAAGTTTCAGAAAGAAAAATCCTTCTGAAAATTTTTGATGTCATATTTGTGCTTTTGTCCTTATACATTATTAGTTCAATTTTTGATTTTAAGTACTTTACATTTTCAGCTTCCAACTTTTATTGGACCATAGTTCTTGCAATTTATTTAAATATTTTTGGTTCAGTTTTCGAAATGTATAATTTGCAAATAGCAAGCAATCAATTTCAAATTGTAAAAAGTATTATTTTAACAACTTCAACAACAGTTTTAATTTATCTTTTAACACCAATTTATACTCCACAATTGCCTTCTAATAGAATGCAAATTATTATTTTCTTTCTCGCTATTCTTATTTCATTACTACTGTGGAGAATTTTTTATGTTAAATTTTTGGCATCTCATAGATTTGTAAAAAATGCAGTTTTAGTGTGCGATAAAGAACAACTTTTTGAGTTGGTAACTGGGTTAGAAAATGCCGATCCACATTATAAAATTATTGGTTTTGTAAATTCTGATGGTGATGATGCATTTAAGGTAAAACTAAACGGAATAAAAAGCATAAAAACTAATGGATTAGAGCATTTTGTTAGAAATAATTCTGTTTCAGAAATTGTAATTGCTTCACAAAAAACCGAAGGAATTACCGTAAGTCTATACAACCAACTAATTCATTTGTTAGAAAATGGTTTTATTATTAGAGAATACACACAAGTTTATGAAGCAATAACGCAACGAATACCTGTTCAATATGTTTCAAGAGATTTTTATCGTTATTTTCCTTTTAGCCGTAGCAATCAAAATCATTTATATTTATTAGTGTCAAGACTAGTTGAAATTTCATTTTCAATTATAGGATTGTTAATTGGACTATTGTTTTTTCCTATAATTGCAATTGGAAATTTTATAGCAAATAGAGGAAAACTTTTTTATACACAAGAACGCGTTGGTAAAAATGGTGAAGTATTTAATATTTACAAATACAGAACTATGGTTAAAAATGCCGAACAAAATGGTGCCGTTTTTACAACGATAAACGATTCAAGAATAACATCTTTTGGTAAATTTTTGCGTAAAACACGACTTGATGAGTTTCCACAATTTATTAATATCTTAAAAGGTGATATGGCTATTATTGGACCACGACCAGAACGTCCAATATTTGTTACAGAAATTGCCGAAGTAATGCCTTTTTATGAAACAAGACATGTTGTAAAACCAGGACTAACTGGTTGGGCACAAGTAAACTATGCCTATGGCGATTCAATTGAAGATAGTTTAATGAAATTGCAATACGATTTATATTATATTAAGCACCGAAGCATTTTTCTAGACATTAATATTATAATAAAAACCTTTAGTACAGTACTTTTTTATAGAGGTCAATAGTTTTTTTTTAAACGAAGCTTTTTGATTTTTTTTGATCCATTTTCTTGCTGTTAATTATATCTTTTTTTTTTAAAGAAAAAGTATGTCATTCCCATCAGGTTTGAGCAGCAATCTTTTGTTAGTTTTTTACAGTCTTGTTGTTTAGAGAATTTGGTATTTTGGTTAGCATTAACTTTCAGTAAATTACTACACTAAAAGTGAAAAACAAAGTTTAAATTCAAGATAAAAAACCAATTTTTTTTGCAAACCGCATTTTTTAGACGATGTTTTTTATATTATTTTTTCAACTAATTTATTTAAGTTGGATTGCTCTTTTTCATTTAGACTTCCATTTTTATGAGCTAAAACAGAGATTTTTGCTATTTCAATATGTTTTAGATTTTTAAAGTCAAAATCAGGAATGTTTATATGCTCTAAAATATGACTTGAATAAAACCATGAGATATATGAAGTTACAAAATCATTTATTATTTTACTATTTAAAACACCACATAGATAGTTAGCTTCTAATTCATCATTAAAAGGAATCATTAATAAATTGTGGTCAGGTATGATTAATTTTTCAATTCCTTTACTTTTATTTTTTGTTGAAATAACACTTGAAATCATACCACTTGCTAAAGCTTTCCATACAACTTTATATGGACTGAATGTATATTCGCCAATATTGTATAAACCGTGAATTGGAATTTTAGCATTCTTTAAATGCTTTTGATAAATCCCTCTATTCTCTATAAGTTGAAGTATTTCATCATCCGTTTTATAAAAGAATTTATATGTGCTTGGATACTTTATTTTTAAATCATCTTTTGAAATACATTTTCCGTTAGAAGTGTATGGAATAATAGCAGAATACTTTGGCTCAGCATTCCATCTACTTACTTCTTTACCTCTAAGTATTGGAAATATTAATGAATTTTCAATTGGAACTTCATATTGTTTTACACTTTTTTTTCCACCATCATTAATGTTTTTGAATAACATTAATTCATTATTTTTGGTTTTTGTAATATTTCCCCAATACAATCCATTTAAACTAAAATCAACACCTTTCCTTGCTCTATAATTTGAACTACCAACAAGACTTTTGAGTTTTTTAATTTTATCTTTTTCAGAAATAAACCATGAAGAGCTTGTTTTTTCATCTTTAATTGGTTCGGCTACAAAATTTTTAAAATTTAAGATTGGTAATATTGCATTTAAAGGTTGGTCAGATTGAATACTACCTTTTTCATTTTTATACCACTTAGTATATTCAACTGGATAAAATGTTTTTTCACCTTTTTTTAGA
>JAYTPS010000146.1:0-9591 GCA_043747155.1 Flavobacterium sp.
TATAACAATAAATAGTCATGAGAAAATATATTTACATTTTTATCATTTTACTTGCTTCGTGTAAAAGTAAGCAACCAAATGTAGCAAAAGTAGAAGAAGTAAAAAAGCCAGAAACAACTGCAATAAAAGTTCGATTTGTAAAAATGAAATTTGCTGAAATCAATACTTTAGATAGAAACAGAGCATATAATCTGGGAAAACGTTTATTAGAAACCTGCAATACTTCTAAATTTAAAGTTTTTACTAAAGAAGAAGCTACAGAAAAAGTAATTTTAAATGCAACTGCCGAAAAAATTTCGAAAACTTGTCAAAAAATTAATTCTAGAAACGGAAAATTTATCGATTTAAATTTAATAGAAGTAATACATGATACAGAAACAGATTCATACAATTTTAAATATAAAATTGCTTATGAAAAAAAATATTTTGAGCGAGAGTTGTATGTTACAATTAATTCTGACGGAAAAGTTGCTGCCATTTCAACTAAAGAAATTCCTGTAATTCATAAATAAAAAAACTCTAAAACTATTGCCTTAGAGTTTTACTTTTTAATGCATTTCAGATATTAAAAAACAAACATTGCTTTTTCGCTCATCATTTCATTAACTTCATCTGCAACGTGCTCTATCAATCCTTCATCTGTATGATTTGATAAAACTCTATCAATAAATTCAACAATAGTTTCCATATCTTCCTCTAACAAACCACGAGTAGTGATTGCTGGCGTTCCAATACGAATTCCAGAAGTTATAAATGGCGATTTATCATCAAATGGAACCATATTTTTATTTACTGTAATTTCTGCTTTTACCAATGCATTTTCTGCTTCTTTACCAGTAATGTTTTTATTTCGTAAGTCAATTAACATCATATGATTGTCTGTTCCACCAGAAATTAAATCATAACCTCTTTTAACAAATGCCGCCGCCATTGCTTTAGCATTTTTTTGTACTTGCATAGAATATCTAAAAAATTCATCAGTTAAACATTCGCCAAATGCAACTGCTTTTGCAGCAATAATATGCATTAATGGTCCACCTTGATTTCCTGGAAAAACTGCTAAATCTAAAAGTGATGACATCATTCTTTTTTCACCTTTAGGAGTGGTTAAACCAAACGGATTTTCAAAATCTTTTCCCATCATAATCAATCCGCCACGTGGACCACGCAAGGTTTTATGAGTAGTTGTTGTTACTATGTGACAATGTGGTATTGGATCATTCATTAATCCTTTAGCAATTAATCCTGCTGGATGCGAAATATCGGCAAGTAAAAGTGCTCCAACAGAATCTGCAATTTTTCTAAAACGTTCAAAATCCATATCACGACAGTATGCAGATGCACCTGCGATAATCATTTTTGGTTGTTCACGAGTGGCAATTTCTTGAATTTTATCATAATCAAATCTACCAGTTTCTTTTTCAACTCCATAAAAAACAGGATTGTATAATCTTCCAGAAAAATTTACTGGTGAACCATGCGTTAAATGTCCACCGTGAGATAAATCAAATCCTAAAATTTTATCGCCAACTTTTAAACAAGCATGATAAACCGCAGTATTGGCTTGCGAACCAGAATGTGGTTGCACATTGGCATATTCGGCACCAAAAAGTGCTTTGGCTCTATCTATGGCTATTTGCTCTACAATATCTACAACTTCGCAACCACCATAATATCTTTTTCCAGGATAACCTTCGGCATATTTATTGGTTAAACAAGATCCTGCAGCTTCCATGACTTGATCACTTACAAAATTTTCTGAAGCAATTAGCTCAATTCCATGTATTTGTCTTTCTTGTTCGTCAAGTATTAGGTCAAAAATTTGTTCGTCGCGTTGCATTTTATTAGATTTTCGTTAAAAACTTTTTTCAAAATTACGAAATATGTTTGTCAAATAAATTCTAAATGATATATTTGATTATTAATTTTTCAACAACAAATCAACACTCTTACTATGCCAAATATAGCAAATGATCCTAACAGAAAATCATGGTTAACCGTTTTAAAAAATAGTGATTTTCCAATACAAAATATACCTTTTGGTGTTTTTTTAACCAAAGAAGACGTTATAACAATTGGCACTAGAATTGGCGATTTCGCTATAGATATGGGTGCTTTACAACAGTTAGATTATTTTGAAGGAATTGAACTAACCGATGATATGTTCATGCAAGACACTTTAAACGATTTCATATCTGACGGAAAAAAGACATGGCGATTAGTGCGCAATAGATTGGCTGAATTGTTTGATTTTAATAATCCGAAACTTAGAGATAATAAAGAGCATTGCAAGATTGTTATTTTTAAAATTAGCGATGTTGAAATGCTTTTACCTGTTCAAATTGGAGATTATACCGATTTTTATTCCAGTAAAGAACATGCAACCAATGTTGGAAAAATGTTTCGTGATCCTGAAAATGCTTTGCTTCCAAATTGGCTTCATATTCCAGTTGGTTATCATGGAAGAAGCTCTACAATTGTTCCATCTGGAGTTCCGGTTCATAGACCAATGGGACAAACTTTACCAAATGGCGAAAGTAGTCCAGTTTTTGGACCTTCAAGATTAGTTGATTTTGAACTTGAAACTGCTTTTATTACTACAGATGTAAATATTATGGGAGAAAATATTCCAATAAACGAAGCCGAAGATTATATTTTTGGTATGGTTTTATTAAACGATTGGAGTGCTAGAGATATTCAAAAATGGGAATATGTTCCTCTTGGTCCATTTTTAGCCAAAAACTTTGCTTCTTCAATTTCGCCTTGGATAGTAACGATGGATGCGCTAGAACCTTTCAGAATAAAAGGACCAAAACAAGAGCCAACACCACTTCCCTATTTGCAACACAAAGGAAAACATGCTTATGACATTAATCTAGAAGTTTATATTGAGCCAGAAAATGTAGAAGCAAGTTTGGTTTCTAAATCTAATTTTAAATATTTGTATTGGTCTATGAGTCAACAATTGGCACATCATACTAGTAATGGTTGCCGAGTAAATTCTGGTGATATGATGGGTTCTGGAACAATTTCTGGACCAACAGAAGACAGTTATGGGTCTATGTTAGAATTAACATGGGGCGGAAAAAATCCAATAATAATGAAAGATGGCTCTGAACGTAAATTCATTAAAGATAATGATACAGTTAGTATGAAAGGATATTGCCAAAATAGTACAGTTCGCATTGGTTTTGGGGAAGTTACAAGTAAATTATTACCCACTTTTGTTAGAAATTAATTTACATTAAAATTTATTTATTTTAACATTTGGCTCAGTATTTGGATTAATTCAATTAACAACTTTAAAACAACAATTATGAAAAACTTTACATTACTAACAATAGTATTTTTAATATTAACTTCTTGCGGAGTTCGACAAACTAGAGAATCATTATCAGAAGGCGATTATGATACTGCAATAGATAACGCTGTTGAAAGTTTAAAAAACAGAAAAGATGCCAAAGGAAAACAAGATTATGTTTACTTACTTGAAGAAGCGTTTGCTAAAGCTAAAGTACGTGACCAAAGTAATATTGCCTCTTGGTTTAAAGATGCTAATCCAAGTAACTTAGAGAAAATTTTCAACACCTACCAGCAATTAAATAGTCGGCAAGATAAAATTAAACCTTTAATGCCATTGAAATTATTAAAAGAAAGTCGTAATGCTACTTTTCCGTTTGAAGATTATTCAGATCAAATTGTGAGTAGTAAAAATGCATTAGTTAAATATTTATATGATAATTCTAAAGCTCTATTAGCCACTAAAGATAAAATGAGTTTTCGTCGCGCCTATGATGATTTGATATATATAACACAATTAAATCCCGATTATAAAGACACTAAAAAGTTAATGGATGAAGCTAAGTTTAAAGGAACAGATTTTGTAAATGTTTATACAAAAAACGAAACCAACATGGTAATTCCTATTCGTTTGCAAAATGATTTATTAGATTTTAGCACCTTTGGATTGAATGATAAATGGACAGTTTACCACAGCAATCGTCAAAAAGAAATTACTTATGACTATGGATTAATTGTTAATTTTAGACAAATAGATATTTCGCCAGAGCAAATAAAAGAAAAAGAGTTTGTAAAAGAAAAGCAAATAAAAGATGGAACTAAACCTTTGCTAAATGCCCAAGGACAACAGGTTAAAGATAGCTTAGGTCATGTTATAATGGTTGATAATTTCAAAACTATTAGAGCATCAATATATGAATTTAAACAACTAAAATCTACTCAAGTTGTGGCAAAAATTGATTATATAAATTTCAATAACAATCAATTAATTGAAACTTTTCCGTTGGCAAGTGAATTTCTTTTCGAACACATTTATTCAAAATATACTGGTGATAAACGTGCTTGCGAAGAAACTTATTACCCAAATTTTGATAGAAGAGCTGTACCATTTCCAAGTAATGAGCAAATGGTTTATGATAGTGGCGAAGACTTGAAAGCCAAATTAAAAGATATTATTGTTCGTAATAAGTTTAGAAGATAGAGATTTTATTCATCTAATACTAAAGTTTAATTCTCAAATCATCAACTTGAATATCGCTATGAGAAACGTTGTAAACGGCAACTCCTTCTTTAATTAAAATAAGTTGTGGCGATTGATGTTCTACATTAAATTTAGTTGCAATTTCGTTAGAAATATTTCGGTTTTCTAATAAGTCTAGATAATAAGGAGTTACTTTTTCATCTAAATCAAATTCGTTTTCAAATTGTTTTAAAGACATTCTGCTAATGCTACAACGTGTACTGTGTTTAAAAATTAGTACAGGTTTAGTAGTAGATAAATCTATAATTTCATTCAGTTGTCCTAAATCTGTTAGTAGTGTCCATAACATTATAGAAGAATTTTCACTTTCGTTAGTTGAACCAAAAATATTTTTAAATAAACTCATTTTATTTTTTGTTAATTACATTCAATTGATTTTGTAAAATTAAAGCATATTTTATAAATTATGACTATTTTAAAATCTTATAAAATCTTATTTTATTTATTTAACTACTTTAGCAATCATAATTCACTCTCCAAAAAATGAAAAAAAATTACCTAGTTGTAATTCTATTACTTTCAATTACTTCATCTTTAGCTCAAAAAGAAATTAATAAAGAGTCTTATTTAGATCCTAAAATTGTTCTTTATATTGCACCACTTTCATTAATTGATTTTTTTGATGGTCCATCAATTAGGTATGGTACTGATATAAAATTAAATAATAAATTTTCATTTTCTCTTGAAGTAGGAAATTATTTTCTTCGTTCAAAAAGTGTTAAAATAAATACTAGTGGATATTTAATAAAACCAGAAATCAAATTTAGAATTTTAGAAAACAAATACAACACTCAATATCTTGGAATTGAATATCAATACAAGCAACAATCATATGATTTTAAGGATAGTCTTTCTATAAATGGTGGTACAAATTTTGAAAAACAGTATTCAATGAAAAGAAAAATGAATTGCATTTCTTTAAAATACAGCTTTGTAGAAAATTTAGGTGAAAAATTTACATTTACTTATTACTTTGGGCTTGGAATTCGTTTTTTAAAATCATACAATAATTTATCGCAAGAAGAAAACGAAGGTATTTTAGATGATGAATTTCATGGTGGTACACAAATTGAAAGCTTAATTAGACCAATAGGAAAAATAAATACTGCCAATTTTTTAATTGGAATTAAATTTGGCTATATTTTATTTTAAGCTATAATTTTTTAAAAATATTTTTTTATACATTTACCTTAACAATTCTTAAAATTTAATTTGAAATTAAAAACTAATTATTTGATACTATGAACAAAATTATTATAAAAAATGGAATTCTTGGTGGTGCAATTGTAAGTGGTTTTATGATGTATATTACATTTAAAATGAAATCTGATATTAACTATGAACCTAACATGATTATAGGTTTTGTTAGTATGTTTATTGCATTTATCTATGTTATTCTTGGAATTAAACAACATCGTAAAGCCAATAATAATAGTATAACTTTTGGAAAAGCATTGATTACTAGTTTATTAATTTCGTTATTAATTTCAATAATTTATGTTATTGTATGGTTAATTATTCATTATAATTTCTTTCCAAATTTTATGGAACAGTACGGAGAAATGGTTTTGAGAAAAACTAAACCTGAAGATATTGCAGAAAAAACTAAAGAAATTAATCAAATGAAAGAATGGTATAAAAGTCCAATAATGGTAATTTTATTAACATTTATGGAAATTTTACCTTTTGGGATTTTAGTTTCATTAGTTGGTGCTTTAGTTTTAAAAAGAAAAGCAAATTAATGACTTCAACTATTAAAAATGAATTTTTAACAGTCATTATAAAACATCTAGGAGCAGAACTAATTTCATTAAAAAATACTTCTAAAGAATATATTTGGGAAGGAAATCCCAGTTTTTGGAATAAACATTCTCCAGTTTTATTTCCAATTGTTGGAACCTTAAAAGACAATTCATATTTTTATAATAATAAAAAGTATACTTTACCAAGACATGGTTTTGCTAGAGATAATATGTTTAAAGTTATTAAACAATTGGATAATGAAATTATCTTTTCTTTACAATATGATGATGAAACTTTAAAAGTTTATCCTTTTAAATTTGAATTAGAATTACATTATACTTTATTCGAAAAAAAAATATCCATTACTTATAAGATTATAAATCTTGAACAAATAGAAATTCCTTTTAGCATTGGAGCGCATCCAGCATTTGCATTAGCACAAAATTTTGAGAATTATTCATTAGAGTTTCAAGAACAAGAAATTTTAAATTGTTTTACTTTAGAAAATGATTTATTGTCTATGAAAAACTATAACATTGAATTATTTAACAAAAAATTACCTCTATCCTACACTGCTTTTCAAAACGATGCTTTAATTTTTAAATCTTTACAATCTAAAGAAATTACAATTTTAGAAAATGAAAAACCAGTTCTTAAAGTAAAATTTGATGATTTTAAAAATCTTGGAATATGGACCAAAAAAAATGCTCCTTTTATTTGCATTGAACCTTGGCTAGGATATTCGGATACAGTTAATTGTATTGGAAATTTATATAAAAAAGAAGGAATTCAAATTTTAAAAAAAAATAAAGCTTTTGAATGTAAGTTTATTATAGAAATTTTATAATTTTAAACAAAAAATGTTAACCATAAATTTTCATCCTTTTAAGAATTTAAAAACCCAACGATTGTTACTAAGAAGAATTGATAACAATGATGTAAATGAAGTTTTTAAGCTTAGAAGTAATGCAGAAACGATGAAGTATATTCCTCGACCATTGGTTACAAATATTGATGAAGCATTGGCTCATATAAAAATGATAGACGATAAAATCATCAATAATGAAGGAATAAATTGGGCAATAACAATAAAAGGAAACCCAAAACTTATTGGAATTATTGGTCATTATAGAATTCAGCCAGAAAATCATCGATGCGAAATTGGTTATATGATTCTAGAAGAATATTGGGGAAAAGGCATTGTTACTGAAGCAATTAAAGTAGTTTTAAAATATGGTTTTGAAGATTTGCAAATGCACTCAATTGAAGGTGTAATTGATCCTGATAATATTGCATCTGAAAAAGTTTTAATAAAAAATGGATTTGTCAAAGAAGCTCACTTTTTAGAAAATGAACTGTATAATGGTAAATTTTGGGATACGGTAATTTATTCTATTTTAAAAAGAAATTTTAAAAATTATTAATATAAACGTGTTTATGAACGAATTTGAAAAACAATATCAAGAGTTATTAAATTTTTTAAAATTTGAAGACTATTCCATTTTAACCAAACGAATTATTGATTTAACACTTGATACCGAAGATTTAACTCATTATAAAAAAACTAATGACTTCCTCATTTGGTTAGATCAAAACGAGAACATTACAGATGGTAAAAAAGAAAAATATCAAGCTGTTTTATCTGATTTGCATGCAACATTATCAAAAAAACCTATACTTGATAAAAAAATATTGGTTTCAACGATTGGCCTAGAAAAAAATTATGGAAGTTCAAGTTTCGGTCTTGGTCCAATTGATTTAGAATTACGTCAAGGCGAAATTCTTGGTTTAGTTGGCGAAAACGGAAACGGTAAAACAACATTACTTAGAAGTCTTTGTGGAGAATTATATGCCACATCTGGAAAAATTGAGTATCATTTTGAACATAAAAATCAATATGATTTAAGAACCAAGTTAGTTTACATTCCGCAACGAACCGATACCTGGCACGGATCAATGTTTGAAAATTTACAATTTACAGCAACTAATTATGGTTATACACCCAATGAAAATGAATTAATAGTTGAATTAATAATTGCTCGACTTGGCCTTCGAAAATACAGAAATCATAGCTGGAAAAATTTATCGTCTGGATACAAAATGCGTTTTGAATTAGCAAGAATGTTGCTTAGAAAACCGAGAATTTTATTAATCGACGAACCACTTGCAAACCTAGATATACTTGCACAACAAACAGTTTTAGAAGATTTTAGAGCCATTGCAAAATCTCCTTTTAGACCAATCGGAATTGTATTAAGCTCGCAACAATTGTATGAAGTAGAAAAAACTTCGGATCAAGTTATTTTCTTAAAAAATGGAAAACAAAAAAACCTGCACGAAAAAGTAAATCCCGAAAATGAAATTCAACAAAACAATTTAATTATTGAATTTGAAAGCAATTGGACACAAAGTCAACTTGGAGATATTTTTGCAAAACTCAACATGATTTCATTGCAATTCAATGGCGGAACATATATTGTAAATTTTGCCGAAAATGTAAACGTTCATGATTTTATGAAACTAGCTGTAGAAAATCAAATTCAGTTACTTTACTTTAGAAATATTTCAAACTCAACTAGACGATTTTTCGTTTCTTAAAACTTGTATTATGTTTAAAAAAATTCAACATTATTTATTGATAAATTATCCTTTGCTGTGGAATATTAAAATAGTTCCAATGGCAAGTTTTTTAATCGTTTTTAATATTATTTTCTTTTTTCTTGGTTACATTTCAGGTGAAATAGATTTCACTACAACAGGTGGTAATTATTATAAAAGCAATCAAGAAATCTTGCTTTTCTTTGGTGCATTAATTTCAATTTTATTATTTATAGTTTGGCTTGTTTATTATTTAAAAAATAACGGATTTAAATCTTTTTATCCCAAGCGAAACAACTCATTATTTAAAGAATGGTTTATAATTTTTTCACTACTATTATTGATTTGTACTTTTACTTTTAGCTTTTTATTTGGTAATGATTTACGTGTAAAAAGTTATTATTCCCAAAAAGAAGCTATAAAACGTTGTGCAACTCTTGCTAAGTCAAGCATGTTTTTGGGTTATTCTTATGATGGTCCACAATATGTTGATAAAATGATAAATGACACATTACAAAGTGTTCCGCTAGATTATGTTTTATTTAATTATGAAAAATATTCATTAGAGTCATTAATAAATAAAGATATTGAAAACTTTAGTTTTTTCGATGATAAATCTGATTCTTTGACTAAAATTAAAGTTAAGAATTGGCTTGTAAATCAGCAAAAAGATTCTATAAAAGCTGTAA
>JAYTPS010000147.1:0-5096 GCA_043747155.1 Flavobacterium sp.
GAAACTGTATTGAATGCATTGGCAAAAACATATTCAAGATGTTGTACCGAACTAACCACTTTTTCTGCTGTTGATGCGCCCATCATATTTTTAAGTAGCGGAACTTTGGTACTTTTATCACCATAAGTAACAACAGCCCAAGGAAAAACCACTTCTTGAGTTTGCTTTCCTTTTTCGTTAAGAGTAACGTTTAATGGAGTTAAACCTCTATCATAGAAGGATTGCATCACTACATCGCGTTCCTCTTCGTTTTCAAGTGGATTTACAAATTGAAAAACTATATTAGAGTTTATGGCTTTATATTCTTCTAATAATTGTTGGGTTTCTGTTTGTAATTTTTTGAATTCGCCAGGAAAATTTCCTTCTAAAAACACATCTACATATAAAGGTTGTTTTACTTCTTTTACTATGTTTAATGAGGTTTGAGATAATGTATAGCGATTGTCTGATGTTAAATCGAAACGCTTAAAAAAGAAATGCGCAACAAAGTTTATTAATAACAAAAATGCAATAATAGTAAGTAGTTTTTTTAGGTATGACTTTTTATTTTTCATTACGATTTTAGCGATTTTAGTTTATAAACAGTAATTGATAAAAAAAGAATTGCCATACTAACAAAATATAAAACATCTCGAGTATCTATAACGCCTCGACTCATACTTTTAAAATGATAGTCCATACCGAAACGAGCTATTATATCTTCAAAATTTTTAAATTGAGATGCAATTCCTTGAAAGCCGAAATAAAAAATAAAGCATAAAAAAACCGAAGTTATGAAAGCCACAATTTGATTTTCGGATAAAGTTGAAGTAAAAATACCAATTGAGGTATAAGCAGCAATTAGAAATAATAATCCGAAATAGGAACCTAATGTGCTACCCATATCAATATTTCCTTTAGGCATTCCTAACCAATAAATTACGTAAGCGTATATAAATGTTGGTATGATTGCAATTACAATTAGTAGAAAAGCACCCAAAAATTTTCCGCCTACTATTTCCCAAATAGAAATTGGTTTGGTCAATAATAATTCAATTGTTCCTTGTTTTTTTTCATCAGAGAAGCTTCTCATTGTTACTGCTGGAATTAGAAAGATTAATATCCAAGGAGAAATTGTAAAAAACGGAGATAAATCAGCAAAACCGCTGTTTAAAATATTAAAATCACCTTCAAAAACCCACAGAAATAATCCGTTAATGAGTAAGAAAATTGCAATTACTAAATAACCTATTGGCGAACCAAAAAAGGATTTTATTTCTCTTAATAGTATTGATTTCATATTTTATTTGCCACGAAGGCGCTAAGTCACTAAGTTTTTTGTCTATTCTCTATATTCTTTATTCTTTATTCCATTCTCTTATTCCATAGAAACTAATTTATCTACACTCCAAGCTTCGGGTTTATCGTTGAATAATTTTTTTGTGAATTCCCAAACATCGTAAAATAATTCTGATTTTCTATAATTTTCTAAATCCTGTTCGGTTTCCCAATAACTATAGGTGAAGAAAATATTTTTATTGTTTTTATCTTGATACAATTCTAGAAAACGATTTCCTGGAGCGTTTCGTATATGTATTTTCATTTCTTCAAAATTTTCAAGAAATGCTTTTATATTTTCTTCGTGAATGGATAATTTTACTATTCTTACAAGCATTGCTTAATCATTAAAATGGATCATTACAAAATCTCTATAACTCAACCCTAATAAAGACGAAGCTGTACCAACTTTAGGGTTTCCTTTATAAATACCTATTTCCAAAAAGCCAGCTTCATTAAAAATGGCTAATGATTTTCCCATAATTGCGCTTAATGATTGTTTATCGGATGTTTCAATGTCTGAATATTTGGCAAATATAGTTTTTACTTTTTTGCTTTTAAAATTAACTTCATAAGGTCTTCCTTTAGCTATGTCGGTAAATAATTTTCTAGAAATATTAGTTACAGCGTTTCCAAAATGGTCGATGTAAATAACATATCCTTTTATAGTTGTTAAATTGGCGGCAACTACTGGTTGTAACTCGGTAACTTCTTTTATTTCTTTAATTTCTTTTCCGATAACGTTAAGTAAACCACCATTTGCTAAGTGAACTGCTACTTTTACAAAAACATCCATATCGGTTGCTTCGGGCAATAATCTGTCATGAATGTTTATAGAAACTATTTTTTGAGGTTTTATTTTTTGAATCAGCAAGCTTAAAATTCCGTTATCGGCACAAATAAAAAAATGGTCATTCCATTGAATAGCAATGTGTTGGTTATTATTAGTTAAGCTAATATCAACACCAATTAAATGCACAGTTCCTTTAGGAAAGCTATTAAAAGCAGAATTTATAAGATAACTTGCTTCACTAATATTAAATTGATCAACATAATGCGATATGTCAACTATCACAGCTTGTTGATATTGCGATAAAATTTTCCCTTTTAAAGCACCAACAAAGTGGTCTTTTAATCCGTAATCGGTAGTTAGGGTAATTATTGACATAAATTTGTTTATAACTAAATAATATAATTAATGAAGAAACTTGGTAAATTTCATTAAATTTGAAATGATTGCAAAGCTAATAATATTTAGCAAAAAATTAATTAAAAAACCATTTCCATTTGAACGAACGTATCATAGAATTACACGACATCGCTCCAAAAGAATTTTGGGGTGCACAAGATACTCATCTTGAAACCATTAAAAAGTATTATCCAAAACTAAAGATTGTTGCTCGTGGCACAACGCTCAAGGCATTTGGTGAAAAAGCTGAACTTGACGAATTTGAAAATCGATTTAACCGATTGATGCTACATTTTACTCGTTATAATAATATTGATTATAATGTTATTGAAAGAGTAATTCATAGTAATTCGCAGGAGGAACAGCGCATGCCAGACCATGATAAGATTTTGGTTCATGGTATTGGAGGAAAACTTATAAAAGCGATGACGCCAAATCAGCAAAAAATGGTCGAATCTGTTTTTAAAAATGATATGGTATTTGCCGTTGGTCCGGCAGGAACAGGAAAAACTTATACTGGAGTTGCTCTTGCTGTTAAGGCATTGAAAGAGAAACAAGTAAAACGAATTGTATTGACTCGACCTGCGGTTGAAGCTGGAGAAAATCTTGGATTTCTTCCAGGCGATATGAAAGAGAAACTTGATCCTTATATGCAACCATTGTATGATGCTTTGCGCGATATGTTGCCACCACAAACTCTAGAAGATTATATTTTAAAAGGAATTATTCAAATTGCACCATTAGCTTTTATGCGTGGTAGAACATTGGATAACGCCTTCGTAATACTTGATGAAGCTCAAAATACAACCCATTCTCAAATGAAAATGTTTTTGACTCGAATGGGAAAGAACGCTAAATTTATTATTACAGGAGATCCAGGACAAGTTGATTTACCTCGAAGAACAATTTCGGGCTTAAAGGAAGCAATATTGATTTTGAAAGACGTTGAAGGAATTGGGATAATCTATCTTGACGACAAAGATATTGTACGCCACAGATTGGTTAAAAAAGTAATTGATGCTTATAAGAGTATTGAGAATTTGGATTAGTAGATTATGAAGGAATACTTTAAATACAGCAATGGATTTGTAAACATTAATGATGAAAATTTATTTTTAACAAATTCTGGAAATTGGTCAGAAACAATTGATTTGCTTGAAAAATCTCCTAAATCTATAAGACAAAATACTTTAAAAGAATTAAAAATTTATAGTTTTCTTTTTATAGTAGTTTGTATAGGTTTAATACTGTTTGCAAGAGTTAAAAATGGTTTCTTTCCATTTGGATTTATTGGTATTGGTGTAGCTGCTTTTTTTTTATATGAAACGTGAAACAGGAAAGCGTTATAAAATTCCAATTATAAAAATTAAAGAAATTCAAATAAACGTTACTCAAGCTAAGATTGTTTTTTTTAATGCAAATGGAGCAGAAGATTTCGAAGAAATTTCATTAATTGAAACAAAAGGATTGAGAATTTTAGAGGAATTAAATAAGAATTTAAATACTATTTTTTTGATTTAAATTTAATATAATTAACATCAATCTTTATTATTTTTTGTTTATGTTTTTAAAATACTTTAGATTTGGAAACACAAAAAAATCTAAATAATTAAAACTATACTTATTACTGGTGCTTCTAGCGGTTTAGGCAAAGAAATTGCAATTCATTTTTCAAAAAAAGGGTGGAATGTATCAGCTACAATGTTGAGCATAAAAGATTGTGGTGTGTTTAATGAGTTTGACAATATTAAATGTTATGAGTTAAACGTAACTAGTAAAGAAAGTATTGATAATGCAAAGAAGAAAATATTAAATGATTTTAAATCGATTGATGTAATAATAAATAATGCAGGAGTTGGTTACAGAAGTTTTGTGGAATTATCTGAAGATTCTAAAATTGATGCCATTGTAGATGTAAACTGGTTGGGAATTGTAAAAGTATGTCGTGCATTTATACCACATTTTAGAACTCAAAATAAAGGACAATTTATTAATATTACTTCAATTGCTGGATTGGTAAATTTGCCTTTAGGAAGTTTTTATCATTCTACCAAAAAAGCTGTAGAAAGTCTTTCAGAATGTATGGCTTATGAACTTATGGATTTTAACATAAGTGTTTCTACAGTACAATTTGGTAATGCTCCAACAAATTTTCAGCAAAACGTAACTAAGTGTGAAAAATCGGATATTGATTCCTATAATTCAATGATGAAAAGTATAGATACAATATTGAATAAAAAAACTGTTGATAATCATAATCTTACATATTCTGTTTTAGAAAAAATATATGAAATTGCAGAAAATCCATCAAAAAAATTCAGAAGATATTCTATTGGTTTTGATGCAAATTTGATGAAGTATCTTAGAAAATTTCTGGGTTATAAGTTGTTTAATGTAGTTATTAGAAAATATGTTTTAAGTAAATAAAATAATTGTATTTCTGTTTTAAACACAGTATTTTTGCAAAAAAGACTAAAATTTAATTTGCGAAAGTTCTTAGTGTAATAAATTCAACAACCAATTTTAAAAAAAATTAATTCCTAATGAAGACTATAACTACAACTGATTTTCATTTTCCTAATCAAAAATC
>JAYTPS010000148.1:0-4548 GCA_043747155.1 Flavobacterium sp.
TTCAACATCAATTTCTATAAATTCGTCAATTCCTTTTACTAATGAATGTGTCAATCGTTCTTGAACTGAACCATTTCGCCATTCGGCAATTGCTTTTTCGTTTACTTTATAATCACCTATGAAGGTTTCGGCTAAATCTAAAAGTCGTTCTGTTGCGTCTTCTCTCCTATTTAATAAAACATCTTCAACATGTTCTAAAAGTGTTTTATCAATTTCATCATAAATCTCAAGCATCTCTGGATTTACAATTCCCATTGTCATTCCGTTTTGAATTGCATGATATAGAAACGCCGAGTGCATTGCTTCACGAACTGTATCATTACCACGAAACGAAAACGAAACGTTACTAACTCCACCAGAAATATTGGCGTATGGAAGATTTTGGCGTATCCATTTTGTGGCTCTAAAAAAGTCTAAAGCATTTAATTTGTGCTCGTCCATTCCGGTTGCAACCGGAAAAATATTGGGATCAAAAATGATGTCTTGCGCAGGAAATTTTACAATATTTACCAAAATATCATAACTTCTTTTGCAGATTTCTATTCTTCTTTCGAAGCTATCAGCTTGACCATTTTCGTCGAATGCCATTACAATTACTGCTGCGCCATATCGTTTAATTAACTTGGCGTGATGAATAAAAGTGGCTTCACCTTCTTTTAGCGAAATGGAATTTACAACAGCTTTTCCTTGCACAACTTTTAATCCAGCTTCAATGATTTCCCATTTGGAAGAATCTATCATTACTGGAACTCGAGCAATATCTGGTTCGGCTGCAATTAAATTCAAGAATTTAGTCATAGCATAAACGCCATCCAACATTCCTTCGTCCATATTGACGTCAATAATTTGTGCTCCACCTTCAACTTGTTCTCTTGCTACTGATAGTGCTTCGTTGTAATTTTCTTCTTTTATTAATCGAAGAAATTTTCTTGAACCAGTTACATTGGTGCGTTCACCTACATTTACGAAAATAGATTCTTCGGTAACGAAAAGCGGTTCTAAACCTGATAATTGTAAATTTATTTTATTTGTTCTTGACATATTTATGCTGAATTTATTTCAGTATCTTATTATTTTACCACAAAGGCGCTAAGTCTCTACTTTTTTTTAAACCATTAAGAAAGTTAAGTTCATTGAGATTTATTTTTTTTAAATTAATTTTTAGTCAGGAATTACTCAAATTCTCACTAATTTAATTTGTGGAAATTTGTGTAATTCGTGGCTGAAATTGTGCCGCAACATCTGCAATTGCTTTTATGTGTTCTGGTGTTGTGCCACAACAACCTCCAATTATATTAATTAAATTATCTTGTAAATATTCTTTTATTAATGCTTGCATTTCTGCTGGTGTTTGGTCGTACTGACCAAAAGCATTTGGCAATCCAGCATTTGGATGTGCAGAAATGTTTAACTGTGTATTATGAGCCAATCTTTTTAAATAAGGTTTTAGTTGATCAGCACCAAGTGCGCAATTGAAACCTATACTTAGTAAATCGATATGTTGAATGGAAATTAAAAATGCTTCGACTGTTTGCCCAGAAAGTGTTCGTCCAGAAGCATCGGTAATTGTACCAGAAACCATAACTGGTATGTCTAGATTGCGTTCTTCTTTTACTTCTTCGATTGCGAAAAGTGCTGCTTTTGCATTTAGTGTATCAAAAATTGTTTCTACCAATAAAACGTCACTTCCGCCATCAATAAGTGCTTCGACTTGCTGTTTGTAAGCAATTCTTAAATCGTCGAAAGTTACAGCACGATAACCTGGATCGTTTACGTCTGGCGACATTGATGCTGTTCTGTTTGTTGGTCCGATAGAACCTGCAACGAAACGTGGTTTGTCTTTAAATTCATCGGCAACTTGGCGTGCAATTTTGGCTGATTCGTAGTTGAGTTCGTAAACTAAATCTTCCAAATGATAATCTGCCATTCCAATTGTAGTTCCAGAGAATGTGTTGGTTTCTACAATGTCTGCACCAGCCAGAAAATATTGCCTGTGAACATCTTTTACAGCTTCTGGTTGTGTTATAGAAAGTAAATCGTTGTTTCCTTTTAATGGATGTGGAAAATCTTTAAAACGTTCTCCACGAAAATCTTCTTCGGAGAAGTTGTTGCGTTGTAGCATTGTTCCCATTGCTCCATCTAGGACTAGGATTCTTTCTTGTATTGCTTGTTTTATTGTTGACATATTTTTTTTTCTTAACCGCAAAGCTCGCAAAGATTTTATGCAAGGTTCGCTAAGTTTTATTTTCTTTTCTCGCAAAGACGCCAAGGCGTAAAGCTTTGTGTTTTTTTAAACCATTAAGTTAGTTAAGTTTATTAAGAAAAATTTCTTCTTGAAACTTGATTTTACAAAAATGGTATACTCTTTAGCCCTGATTGCAGCGGTATCTTTTTATTTTTTTTAAAAAAATAAAAAATATAGCGTAAAGCAGGAATAGGGATTGCTAAAATAAGCAAGCCATTCGCTCTAGTTTCTGAAACATGTTCAGACTTAATTAATGTGTTATGGTGGAAAGTTTGAGAAAATTCTCGTGGTTATCTGGTCTTTAATAATCTGAAATAGCAGATACTGAAATAAATTCAGCATAAAGATAGAATGTAGCACCTTTACTGTTGTAGTTAGGTTGCTAAGCTTTCATCGAGTCTAATCTCTCCAGCTTTCGTGATAACAATCAATAAGTTTAAGAACAGTGCAAAGTAATGACATAGAAATTTATAAAACAATAGTTGTAAAATATTTTTTTATTTAAAATGAGTTTATACATTTGCAAACGAAATTTAGGAGGAAAAATTTGTTCAGATTGCAACCTCTAATGCTGAAATTAATTCAGTATTACAAAAATGCTAAAGCCGTAACATTTACTTTTTTAGGTGCTTTTGTCAATTTTTTTAGTTAAAATTAATATTAATAAAATATAGTAGTATGGCTTATTTATTTACGTCGGAATCAGTTAGCGAAGGACATCCAGACAAAGTTGCAGATCAAATTAGTGATGCGTTAATTGATAATTTTTTGGCATTTGATGCTGAAAGCAAAGTAGCTTGTGAAACATTGGTTACTACTGGTCAAGTGATTTTGGCTGGCGAAGTAAAATCGAATACTTACTTAGATGTGCAACAAATTGCAAGAGAAGTCATTCGAAAAATTGGATATACTAAAAGTGAATACATGTTTGAAGCTGATTCTTGTGGAGTTTTATCGGCAATTCATGAGCAATCATCAGACATTAATCAAGGTGTTGATAGAGCAAATAAAGAAGATCAAGGTGCAGGAGATCAAGGAATGATGTTTGGTTATGCAACAAATGAAACTGAAAACTATATGCCATTGGCACTTGATTTATCACATGCTTTGTTAATTGAATTAGCCAACTTGAGAAGAGAGAACAATGAAATTAAATACCTTCGCCCAGATGCTAAATCGCAAGTAACATTAGAATATAGTGACGATAATAAACCACAACGAATTGATGCTATTGTTATTTCGACACAACATGATGATTTTGATGCTGAAGCAACAATGTTGGCAAAAATTAAAACCGATTTAGTTGGTATCTTAATTCCGAGAATTAAGGCAAAATATCCTCAATATGCTCATTTATTTAATGACCAAATTACTTATCATATTAATCCAACTGGAAAGTTTGTTATTGGCGGACCACATGGTGATACTGGTTTAACAGGAAGAAAAATTATTGTAGATACTTATGGTGGAAAAGGTGCGCATGGTGGTGGAGCTTTTTCGGGAAAAGATCCAAGTAAGGTTGATAGAAGTGCTGCTTATGCTACTCGTCATATTGCTAAAAACTTAGTTGCTGCTGGATTGTGTGACGAAGTATTAGTTCAAGTTTCGTATGCAATTGGTGTTGCAAAACCAACTTCGATTAATGTAGTTACTTACGGAACATCTAAAGTGACTTTGACAGATGGAGAAATCAGCAAAAAAGTAGAAGCACTATTTGACATGCGTCCCTATTTTATAGAACAACGTTTAAAATTAAGAAATCCAATATATAGTGAAACCGCAGCTTATGGTCACATGGGTAGAAAACCAGAAACGGTAACTAAAACTTTTTCTGCACCAGGTGGAAATAATAAAACTGTTACTGTTGAATTGTTTACATGGGAAAAATTAGATTTTGTAGACAAAGTAAAAAGTGCTTTTGGATTGTAATAAATAATTTATATTAAGTTTATAAAAACCGTTTTGTTAATTTACAAAGCGGTTTTTTTTGTTTCTTTGTTTTTAAAAATATAATATATCCTGAATTTGAATATAAATAAAATCAATATTAATTTTAATTACCTATTGCTTTTAGCGCTATTTAATGGTGCGATTTTAATGAATTTTCATAAATTACTAAATACAAATCCAATAATTTTATTAGTTATTGCCAGCTTTGTTTTATTTTCTATAATTAATTTAAAATATTGGTGGGCAACTGTAATAAACTGTATTATTAGTGTTTGTTTACTGATTGTTAAGTTTCCAAGAATTGGAAACCACTCAACGCTAATTCTTATTTTTTCTATTGCATTTTTTATTTT
>JAYTPS010000149.1:0-7481 GCA_043747155.1 Flavobacterium sp.
TACAAAATAGATAAACAGCATTTTATACTGAGGGGTCCCGTTTTAAAAATTTCCAACAAAATAAAATATTGTTTTTAATTAATTTATAATTTAATAAAATATTTAATTGCAGTTTTTTTATCCAACTTAAGTTGTTTTTTTAAATCTTCTAAAGAATTAAATTTTTCTTCATCTCTAAAATAATTCAAAATATTGACTATTATGTTTTGTTCATAAATATCGTCTTCAAAATCTAATAAATAAACTTCTATTGTAGTTTTGTTGTCAGAAATAGTTGGTCTATTTCCAATATTCATAATTCCATTTACAGATTTATTTTTAACTAAGCAGTTTACAATATAGACACCATTTTTGGGAATTAATTTATATTCTTCCTCTATAAAAATATTAGCAGTTGGAAAACCAATAGTTCTTCCAAGTTGATTGCCTTTAATAATTTTGCCACTAAAAAAATAATTATACCCCAAATAATTATTTGCTAATGTAATATTCCCATCTTGAATTGCATTTCTTATTTTGGTAGAACTAACAGCAATGTCGTTAACTTCTTGGGCTGATATTTCTTCTACTTCAAAATTATATTTTTTACCATAAAGAACTAAATCATTAATATCGGCTGTTCTGTTTCTGCCAAAACGATGGTCGTATCCAATAATTATTTTTTGAACATTAAATTTTTCAACCAAAATATTTTTTACAAATTCTTCTGCAGTTAGCCGAGAAAACTCTTTGTCGAAAGGATGAATAACTAGGTTGTCAATACCAATTTTATCTAATAAATAATTTTTTTCATCCATTGTGTTAAGTAGTTTTACGTCAGAAGTTTCTTGTAAAACCATTTTTGGATGTGGAAAAAAAGTAAGTACTAAACTTTCACATTTATGCTCTTTGGCATTTAGAATTAATTTTTCTAAAATGTGTTTGTGACCAACATGAACACCATCAAAAGTGCCAATTGTAACGATTGATTTTTCTTTAGTTTTATAGTCTGAAATAGAGTTGTAGGTTTTCAAAAAAAAATTTATAAGTTGCAAAATTAGCTTAAATATAGTAAATGATAAAATATTTAATAGCAACTATCAGGATAAAGTTAAATTTTTGTTATTCAAAATATAATTATTATATTTGAAATCTATTAAAAAAAAATTAAAATAATGAAAAAAACATTACTATTACTAGTTTCTGTACTGTTTGTAACATTTGGTTACTCACAAACAGATAAATTATGGTCTTCTGTAGATAACACAGCTGGAATTAAAACTTCTAAAAATGTTTCTAGACAATCATTTCCAAAAGAATTTAAATTATTCAATTTAAATATTGATATTTTAAGACAAGATTTATTTTCTATTGTTGGAAATCAGACTTCAAAAAGCAAAACTGTAATTTCTTTACCAAACGCTCATGGAAAACTAGAGAAGTTTGAAGTTTATGAGGCGTCTAATTTTGAAGCCGATTTGCAAGCACAATTCCCAGAAATTAGAGCTTTTTCAGGAAAAGGTATTACGGATAAATATGCTTTAATAAAACTTAGTATATCACCTCAGGGCTTTCAATCAATGATTTTTAGAACTGATAGTGAAAATGAATTTATTGAACCTTATTCTCAAGACGGAAAAGTATATTCTGTTTACAATTCTAATAGAGAAAACGTAAGATTAAATTGGAAATGTGGTGCTGAAGATGCTGATTTAGGTAATAATCCAAGTAATAAAGATAATTTAAGTAGAGCTAATAATGGTCAGTTAAAAACTATGCGTTTAGCTCAATCTTGTACTGCTGAATATTCTAACTATTTCGGAGCAACAAGTTCAGCTCAAGTTGGATTAGTTTTAGCTGCATTTAATAATACTTTTACTAGAGCTAATGGTGTATATGAAAAAGATTTAGGAATACATTTAAATTTAGTTGCTTCGTCAACTAATGTTATCTATTATGCTGCGGCAACAGATCCGTATTCTGCTGCTGCAACAGGTTCTGGTGGCGCTTGGAATGCTGAATTACAAAATACGTTAAGCGCTAATTTAACAGGAGTAGGAACAACTTTAGCTGCTAATAATGCTGCATATGATATAGGTCATTTATTTGGTGCTTCTGGTGGTGGAGGAAATGCTGGTTGTATAGGTTGCGTTTGTACTGATGATACAGCAAGTACAACAGATAAAAATAAAGGTAGTGGATTTACATCACCAGGAGATAATATTCCAACTGGAGATACTTTTGATATTGATTACGTTGTTCATGAAGTTGGTCATCAGCTTGGAGCAACACATACATTTTCTATGAATAATGAAGGTAGTGGCACCAATATGGAAGTTGGTTCAGGAATTACAATTATGGGATATGCTGGAATTACAGATCAAGATGTAGCTAATAATTCTATAGCATCTTATCATCCAGTTTCAATTTCACAAATACAAACTAATTTAATAAGTAAATCTTGTCCTGTTTCAACAAGTCTTGCAGCAACTAATGCAACACCAGTTGCAAATGCTGGTGCAGATATTACAATTCCTAAAAGCACACCATTTATTCTTACCGGATCAGCAACCGATGCAAATGCAGGTGACGCTTTAACTTATAGTTGGGAACAGTATGACAATGATAATGCTTCTCAAACTCTTACAGCTAGTGGTGCTAGTGTGACTAAACCTTCAGGGCCAAATTGGATATCTTTTAGTCCAACAGCATCTCAATCTAGATATATGCCAAAATTATCTACTGTTTTAAATAATTCATTAACTACTCCTGGACCAGAAGTAAACATTGAAGCATTAAGTTCTATTGCTCGTACATTAACTTTTAGATTAACAGTAAGAGACAACGTTCCTTATGTTGCATTAAATAAAGTAGCACAAACAGGATTTGACGATAAGATAGTTACTATTGATGCTACTAGAGGACCATTAAATGTTACTTCTCAAAATACAGCTGGAATCAGTTGGATTCAAGGTAGTACACAAACTATTACTTGGGTAGTAAACAATACTAATGCAAGTGTTGGTGGTACAAATGTGGATATACTATTATCAACTGATGGAGGATTAACATTTCCAACTACTTTAATTGCAGCTACACCAAATGATGGTTCTGAAACAATAACTGTTCCTAATGTTGCAGCAATAAATTGTAGAATAATGGTAAAGGCTTCTGCCAGTATTTTCTTTAATGTTAACACTACTCCTTTCGCAATTGGTTATGTTGTAACTAATGCTTGTAATACCTATACTGACAATGTTCCATTACCATTTGTTGATCAAGCACCTGGTAATTATACAACTAGAACTTTAAATGTGCCAATTACTGGAACTATTTCAGATGTTAATGTAACAAATAATCTTACCCACTCGTATTTATCTGATGTTCAAACAGACATTAGTAGTCCTGTAAATCCAACAACTTTTATTAAATTATTTAATAGAAGCTGTGGTAACACAAATGGAACAGTAAATTTAAAGTTTAGTGATGGAGGAGCTGCAATTCTTTGTACTTCTGCAGCATTGCAAACAGTTGCGCCTGGTGGATCTTTAGCAACATTTAATGGTCAAAACCCACAAGGAATTTGGACGTTTAGAGTTTATGATAATTTTTCTCCTGATACAGGAACTATTAATAATTGGTCAATTGAAGTATGTACTCAAACTGCAACTTTAATTACAGAATCGTTTGGTTTAGAAAATTTTAGTTTATATCCAAACCCAAATAGTGGTAACTTTAATATTCAGTTTAATTCAACTACAAATAATGAAATTAAAATAAATGTTATTGACATGAGAGGAAGACAAATATTTAGTAATTCATTTGAAAATACTGGATTGATAAATCAAAATCTTCAATTAGAAAATGTTCAATCTGGAGTTTATCTTGTAACTATTCAAGATGGAAACAGAAAAGAAGTTAAGAAAATAGTTGTTGAGTAATCAATAAATATATTCAGAATAAAGGTCGCAATTAATTGCGACCTTTTTTAATTTAATTTTTTTTAATATATTTATATCCTAAAAATCAATCAAAATGAAAAAAAATTTACTAGTAACCTTAATGACAGTTTTGTTTAGCACTTTAGTGTTTTCACAAACGGACAGATTATGGTCGTCTAACACAATTAACGTTGATAAAATCACAAAAGATAAAGGTGTTGCCAGACAATCATTTCCAAAAGAGTTTAGATTATTCAATTTAAACATTGATCTTTTAAGACAAGATTTATTTTCTTTAGTAGGAAATAAGTCGCTAAATCATGCAACGATTATTTCCTTGCCAAATGCAGATGGAAATTATGAGCAATTTGAAGTTTATGAAGCTTCTAATTTTGAAGCCGATTTACAAGCACAATTTCCAGAAATCAGAGCTTTTTCAGGAAAAGGTATTACAGATAAATATGCAACTTTAAAACTTAGTATTTCTCCTCAAGGATTACAAACAATGATATTTAGAACAGATAAAGAAAATGAGTTTATAGAACCCTATTCTCAAGACCATACTATTTATGCTGTTTTTAAATCTCAAAGAATTAAAGGAAACTTAGCGTGGTCATGTTCAACAGATGACAAAAAAATGGTTCAAGACATTAATTCTAAAGTTTCTAATGTTAATAGATTTAATGATGGAAGTCTTAGAGTTATGAGATTAGCACAATCATGTAATGGTGAATATGCTAATTATTTTGGAGCAACAAGTGCAGCACAAGTTGGTTTAGTTTTAGCAGCTTTTAATGCAACATTAACTCGTTGTAATGGTGTTTACGAAAAAGATTTAGCATTACATCTTAACTTGGTTGCTAGTTCTACAAACATAATTTATTATACTCCAGCTTCAGATCCATACACAACATTGGCTAACTGGAACAGACAATTACAAAACACAATAAGTGCAAATTTAACTGGTCTAGCAACAACTTTGGCTGCTAACAATGCTGCTTATGACATCGGACACATGTTTGGAGCAGCTGGTGGTGGTGGAAATGCAGGTTGTATTGGATGTGTTTGTGTGAACGATACATCAAGTACAACAGATCAAAATAAAGGTTCAGGTATTACTTCACCAGCAGATGGAATTCCACAAGGTGACAATTTTGATATAGATTATGTAGTTCATGAAGTTGGACATCAATTAGGAGGAAATCATACTTTTTCAAATTCTAATGAAGGAGCAGGTGTAAGTAAAGAAGTTGGTTCTGGAATAACTATTATGGGTTATGCTGGAATTACTGGTCAAGATTTAGCTCCGCATTCAATTGATATTTTTCACGAAACTTCAATTGAGCAAATACAAAATAATTTAGTTACTAAAACGTGTCCTGTTACAACATCAATATCTGCTAATAATGCAACACCAGTAATTGCAGCAATTGGAAATTATATTATTCCTATCAGTACACCATTTGTGCTTACAGGAGTTGCAACTGATGCAAATGTGGGTGACGCATTAACTTATTGTTGGGAACAAAATGATGATGGTGGTTCCTCAACAGGAGCAAATAGTAGTGCTAGTATAACAAAAACAGTTGGACCTAACTTTTTGTCTTGGTCACCAACTGCTTCACCATCAAGATATTTTCCAAAGTTAACATCTACAATTGCTAATTCAGCAACAACAAGTCAAGTTGGTGGTGATGCTGGAATGTTATCCGAAGCATTAAGTTCTGTTGTAAGAACTTTAAATTTTAGATTAACTGTAAGAGATAATTCACCATACAGTTCAACAGCTCCAATAAAAGTGGGTCAAACAGCATTCACAGATATGGTTGTAACTACAACTACAGCTTCTGGACCTTTTCTTGTAAGCACTCCAAACACTGCAGTTTCTTGGGTTGTTGGAACTAATCAAACGGTTACATGGGCAGTAGCAGGAACAACTGGTAATGGAGTAAACTGCTCTTTTGTAGATGTGTTTTTATCAACAGATGGAGGTTTAACTTATCCAATTCAATTAGCAAATAAAGTTCCTAATGATGGTTCTGAAACAGTTACAGTTCCAAACAATGTAGGTTCTACAAATAGAATTATGGTAAAAGGAAATAATCAAATATTTTTCGATATTTCTAACGCTAATTTTTCTATTACTACAGCTCCTTCTAGCTTTGCAATTACACAATCAAGTGTTCAAAGTATTTTAGCATGTTCATTAACAACTACATCATATACATTTAATTATAGTGCTTTAAGTGGTTTTTCTGGATCAACAGCATTTAGTGTATCAGGAACACCTCCAGGATCAACGGTTTCATTTAGTCCAGCAACAATGAGTTCTACAAATGGAACAGTAACAATGACATTAAATAATCTTGCAACTGCAACTCCAGGAAATTATAATATGGTTGTAACAGGAACTTCAGGAGCAACTACAAGTGCCGTTCCATTTTATTTATATTTAGGATTGCCAAATGTAATTTTATCAACACCTGTAAATGCTGCAACTGCTCAAAACACATCATTAGCTTTGTCATGGTCAGTTAATCCAAGCGCTACTTCATATGATGTTCAAGTATCAGTTAATTCAAGTTTTACACCTATTCTTAGTTTAGGTAATGTGACTTCAAATTCATATAATTTAAGTGGATTAACATCAGGCACAACATATTATTGGAGAGTTGCTCCTAAAAATCCTACTTGTACTGGAACTTTTGGAAGTCCTTTTTCTTTTACAACAGGAACTGTTACGTGTGCTACTACAAATTCCGCAAATGTTCCAGTAACAATTCCTACAACTGTTGCAACGGTTACTTCTACGTTAAATATTCCTTCTGGAGTAAGTATGTCAGATGTAAATGTAACAGTAAATATTACGCATACATGGATAAACGATTTATCATTAACATTAACAAGTCCAACAGGAACCGTTGTAACATTGGTCGCAAACCCTTGTAGTCCAATTGTAGGTGTAAATGATATTGCAGCAACATTTGATGATGCTGGTACTGCATTTGTTTGTAGTAATTCTCCGGGAATATCTGGAATTGTTTTGCCAGCACAAGTATTAACAGCATTTAATGGACAAAATTCAACTGGAACTTGGACATTAAGTGTTATTGATGCATTTGCACAAGATGGAGGTTCGTTAAATAGCTGGAGTTTAAATATTTGTTCAGTTGCACCATTAAGTGTTAATGAAAATGGGTTACAGAATTTTGCAATTTACCCAAATCCAAATAATGGAAACTTTAATATTCAATTCAACTCGTCTACTAATAATGATATTAAAATTGGCGTTTATGATATGAGAGGAAGACAAATTGTAGATAAATCAATTGAAAATACAGGTTTAATAAATCAGAATTTACAATTGGACAATGTTCAATCTGGAGTTTATCTTGTAAGCGTTCAAGATGGAAACAGAAAAGAAGTTAAGAAGATAATTATTCAATAACTTTAAGATTAGATAATAATAAAAATGGCTCGAATTTTTCGAGCCATTTTTATTTTCCGTTATATGTATTCATAGTATTTTCCAATCCTGCTAATGCAAATGATGTAATTATT
>JAYTPS010000150.1:0-4786 GCA_043747155.1 Flavobacterium sp.
GTTCTTATTTTGGTTGTGGTGAAGATAATAGAATTTATTTCAATATTTCAAGTGCAGCCAGTGAAAGACTTTACTTTGGTTTTGATTGGAGACAATATGCTGTAGGAAGCCCACCAAGATTAGATAATGTATATTATAGAATTAGAAGACCTGATGGTTCGGTTGCTGTAACAGCTTTGTGGGACAGTACACTTGGATCTGTTGGAAGTATAGATACACATGCTAAGGCATTAATTGGTCCGAATATTGGTGCAATAACTACTGGATATAGTCCATTAGTATTTAATCCAACAGTTACAGGTGAACACTGGATTGAATTTTATAGAAGTAACGATTTAGGTGTTACAGCATTAACAACCAGTTCTGATAGAGCTGTAGGGGTTTTATTTGATATGACAGTTGCAACTGTAGCTGGAGTTAAAAAAAATGGAAGAGTTCATTCTGACAAATGGGGATTTGTAGCTGTATCATCAACTTATGGAAATTTAACAACTGCGAGTTCTGAACCAAATTTTTATGCTTATACAAATGATCAGGTTGTTTTATTTATTGATTTTAGACCAGGTTTTCAACCAATTGCTTATAATCTTGCAGTTAATAGTTATGGAGTAACCACAGTTGGTCCTTTTAATATAACTAGACGTTCTGTAAATGCAATAACTTCTCCAGCATTATTAAATGGTTTCAAAGTTTTTTTAAATGTTCCCGATTCGGCAATCTATCCTGTTGCATCAATACCTGCTAATCCTACTTTTTTAAATCCTGCCATAACTGGTTGTGGACCATACATAGTAAGATATAATACCTCAGAAAATGGAGATGTAAGATTATTTTTCGATTTGAATGGAACACTAGGATTTCAAGCTGGAACCTCAGATAGAATAATTGAAGTTTATGGTGTTACTGCTGGTAATAATACAATTAGTTGGGATGGATTAGATGGTTTGGGCAATGTTGTTCCTGATGGAGCAAGTATGACTTTAACATTATACTTTTTAAAAGGACGATTTAATTTGCCAATATTTGATGCTGAATTAAACAAACAAGGATTTAACGTTCAATCTATTGCACCAGTAGCAATTTCAAATTCTCAGATGTATTGGGACGATACCCAATTAACAAATGTTGGAACTGAATGTTTGTCTGATGGAACAACTCAAGATAATAATTTAACTGGAACAGGTTTTGATAATACAATAACTGGTACTTCAAGTCCTGCAAGAGCTTGGAGTAGTAATAGTAATCCAACTCAAGTAATACCTGCTCCTGCAAATGGAGCAAATGAAACTGATGGTATCACATGTAATGATTATGGAAATGTTCGTGTATTAAATACTTATGGTTGGGGTTTAGCAACAGCTAGTGTATCAACAACAATTTTCAAAGGTTGTTCTGATTTAAGAGTTGTAAAAACAGTTAACAATGCCACTCCACTAGTTGGAAGCAATGTAACATTTACAATTACTGCTACTAATTTAGGAATTAGTAATGATACAAATGTTGTTGTAAATGATGTTTTACCAAGTGGTTATACCTTAGTTAGTGCTACACCTTCTTTTGGAACTTGGACAGCACCAAACTGGACTATTGGAACTTTTAATGGTAATACTACATATACTTTAACAATTGTTGCAATTGTAAATACTACTGGAGCATATGTTAACACAGCATGTATTTCTGGAACAAATCAAGATCCAGTTGCTGCTAATAATTGCTCGACTGTAACACCAAATCCTATACAAAATGCAGACTTATCTGTTGTTAAAATTGCTAACAACATGTCCCCAATTATAGGAAGCAATGTTACTTTTACAATTACTGCAACAAACAATGGTCCGAATAATGCTACAGGAGTTAATGTTAATGACATACTTCCAAGTGGTTATTCTTTAGTGAGTGCAACTCCATCAGTAGGCACTTGGACGTCTCCTAATTGGACAATAGGTAATTTAGCAAATGGTGCAAATGCAACCTTAACAATTGTTGCTAGAGTTTTATTTAATGGTAATTATTCAAACACTGCATGTATATCAGGCACTCAACAAGATTTGGTTTCGACCAATAATTGCTCTACTAGTAGTCCAACACCTGTAAATGCAGTTATTAATGCTATAAATGATTCGGGATCTTTAATTAATGGATACGTTGGTGGTACTTCATTTACAAATGTATTAGTTAATGATACATTAAATGGAGTTATTTTATTACCTTCTCAAGTTACAACTACATTTGTTTCTTCTACTAATACAGGTATTACACTTTCTGGAACTAATGTAGTAGTTGCTGCTGGAACTCCTGCAGGTTCATATACGTTAACCTATCAAATTTGTGAAACATTAAATCCTTCTAATTGTGATACAGCTATTGTAACTGTACCTGTTGGAGCACCGACAATTGATGCAAGAGATGATGTTGGAACTTCTTTAAATGGAACTACTGGTGGTATATCTGTTACAAACATTCTTTCTAATGATTTTCTTAATGGAAGTGTTGTAATTCCTTCACAAGTAACAATAACTCAAATAATCACAACAAATGCTAGTATAATATTAAATACTTCTACTGGTTCTGTAACAGTTCCAGCCAATACACCTGCTGGAACATACTTTATTACTTACCAAATTTGTCAAATCTTAAATCCTTCTAATTGTGATACGGCAATTGTAACTATACCTGTTACAGCTGCGCCAATTGTAGCACAAAATGATTTAATGACATCAACTAATGGTGCTTCTGGTAATCCAACTGTGGGTAATGTACTTCCTGCTAATGGTTCTGGTGCTGATACTTTGAATAATAATCCGTTATTGAATCTTTCTCTTATTACTATGACAGTTCAAACGCCTGCTGTTTCTATTGGTGGTGCGCCGGTACCAACTTTAAATACTACAACTGGCGGAATATCTGTTCCTGTTGGAACGCCAGCTGGAACATACACTATTACCTACCAAATTTGTCAAAACTTAAATCCAACTAACTGTGATACAGCAATTGTTACCATTCCTGTAACCGCAGCAACTATTGACGCTATGAACGATGCTGGATTAGTAGTGAATGGAGGAATTGGTGGTACTAGTTTTACAAATGTTCTTGTAAATGATACTTTAAATGGTATTTTAGTTAATTCTTCTCAAGTAAATACAACTTTTGTGTCATCAACAAATTCAGGAATCAGTTTATCTGGGACGAATGTAATTGTTGCACCTGGAACACCTGCAGGATCTTATACTTTAACTTACAAAATATGTGAAACTTTAAATCCAACCAATTGTGATAACGCAATAGTTACTGTTCTGGTAGATGCTTTATTTCCTACTATTATTCAAGATGTTTTATGTAATGTTAATGGTACTATAGAAATCGCTTCTGATGATTATATTCAACTTAATTTTAGACCTCAAGCACCTACTGGTTATGCAGTATCTCCTTATACATTTAGTATTAGTGCTACTCAAAATGGAAATCCAGTAACAGTCTTATTTTCTGATAATAGTCCTACAATTAATTTGAATTATGGAGTACTTATACCTTTAAAATTAATTGGAGCAATTCCTGGAAATGGAAATGTTATTGTAACTACTACTCCAAATTATGGAGGTTTTGCTTCTACAAATCACACAATAAATGATCCTGGAAGTTGTGTTCAAATTTGTAATACTACTTCATCTTCATTTAATAATACAATCCAATATACTTATAACTCTCCTTTAAAAACAACAAATCTTACTAATCAGATTACTTATATTCCTAAATTTGAAAATTCAATAAATAAAGTTTTAACAAAGGTTGATGTTCAATTTCAGGAATTTACTAAAGGTTCAATAGGTTGTGAAAATCTTGATAATGTAGACAGTGAAATTAATATAATTAATAACAAAAATAGTTCATTCTTTTTAAATGGAAGTTCCATATATTCTAATAATTCACTAATATATGAAACGCTAAATTATCCAAACGGATATACAATAAGTGCTGGAGTTCCAGTGCCAGCTGTAAATGGTTGGTTAGGAGACACCTCAGGTTCTACATTAAGTACAATGTCAGGTCAATCATGGTATGTTGAAACAATCATAGCAGGTTTAAATCCATTATTAAATCCTAGATGGGTTACAAATTTAACAGGTAATCCATTAAATGATAATGACATATTTTTGGCAAGTCCAACTACTAGTTCAAGTTCATTAAATAATTTTTCATATACTGATGCATCTACTTTAAATTTATTTAGAGGAATTTCAAATGTTCCTTTAACATATAATTGTTCAACTCCTTTTTCTAGTTCTAATTCAGGAAATAATTATTTATCAGTTAGAAATTCTGCAAATTATAAAGTTGTTATTACTTATACTTACAGTTGTATTGCTGCTATTGTAGCGCAAAACGATTTAATGCCTTCTACTAATGGTGCTTCGGGTAATCCAACTGTGGGTAATGTACTTCCTGCTAATGGTTCTGGTCCTGATACTTTAAATGGTAATCCATTATTGAACTTTTCGTTAATTACAATGAACGTTCAAACACCTGCAGTTTCTATTGGTGGTGCACCAGTACCTACTTTAAATACTACAACTGGTGTAGTTAGTGTTCCTGCTGGAACGCCTGCTGCAACTTATACTATTACGTACCAAATTTGTGAAAGCATAAATCCTACTAATTGTGATACAGCAATTGTGACTATTCCTGTTACAGCTGCTTCTATTGATGCTGTAGCTGATACTATTGCTCCAACTAATGGAACGAATGGTAATGCTAATGCTGGCAATGTACTTACAACTAATGGAAATGG
>JAYTPS010000151.1:0-3407 GCA_043747155.1 Flavobacterium sp.
GGATGTAAATGAAGAATTTAAATTTACAGTTAAAAATAATTTAAAGGCAAAAACAATTCTTGAAAAATCGTTAGAACAACATGCAACAATGTGTGTAGAAAATACCGAAGAATTATCAGAAGCTAGAAAACTTGCCAAAGAATTAAACGACGATATTGAATATAGAATTCGACAATATTGTATTTGTCTTGGAAACGTTACTAAAAACTATAGAAGTTGGTTGATTGAAGATTATATATTAAAACTTACAATTGCTATTGGAAGAATATATCGTATAAAGATTATTTCTGAGTTATAAAACATTAAATTTTTGAAATAATTTAAATAGTACCAAAATGAACTATAATTTATATTATGTAAAATAGAATATTTTACATATATTTATTCAAAACCTTAATATAGATTAAATTACATCTACTCTAGTAATAAATTAATAATAACAAAATAGTCAAAAAATAAATAAACAGGATTATTTGGCATTAATATTATATCTAAAAAATCTTTATCATTAAATTTTTGAGATTAAAGATATTTTATATATTTTTATAAAAACATCATAAAATTATGAGTAACACTATTTCACAACGTGTAGCCGATTTTCTTAAAGAATTTCAGCCATTTAATTATATGTCGTATGACGATTTAATAAAAATTGCTACAACAATTCGTGTAATAAATTTAGAAAAGCACAAATCTTTATTTCAAATTAGTGATACACTTCACGATTGTTTTTATGTTGTAGCATCTGGAGTTGTTCATTTAACGGTTATTTCTGATGCCGAAGAAACCTTATTAAATAAGTGTTATGCTGGAGACATTTTTGGTTTGCGCCCATTTTTTGCCAAAAACAATTACCAAATGACTGCTAAAGCTCGTGAGGAAAGTATTATTTATGCAATTCCAATTGTTACTTTTAAACCTTTTGTAGCTCAAAACACAGAAATTTTAAACTTTTTATTAGAAAGTTTTGCTGTAAATACTAAAAACAGTTTGGACAGTCAAAATAATATATTAATTTCTGACAATGTTGGCTATGCTGATAATCAGTCAGATATGCAATATTTTCAGTCTTTAAATTATAATAAAACGCCTTTAAAAATTTCTGCAGAAACCATAATTAAAGAAGCAGCGCAATTAGTAACTGATAATTTGAGCGATAGTTTACTGATTATTGAACAAGGTTTTCCTATTGGAATTGTTACTGACAAAGACTTTCGTTCTAAAGTTGCTACTGGTCGTTTTTCATCATCCAATACAATTGATAAAATTATGGCTTCGCCTGTTGTTACAGTTACTGAAAACATTTCAGTTGCTGAGGCACAATTGGTCATGCTTAAACAAGAAGTTACTCACCTTTGTGTTACTCATGACGGAACAGATAAATCTGAAGTAAAAGGAATAATTTCTGAACACGATTTGGTTGTTGCTCAGGCAAACAATCCTGGAATTTTACTTAAAGAAATTAAACGTTCTCATACTGCTAAAGAATTAAAATTGGTGCGCGATAAGTTAACCGATATAATCTTATCTTCGTTGCATAAAAATATCCCGTTAACACATATTAGCAGCATTGCTGGTGAAATTACACTTGCAATAATAAAACGATCTGTAGAACAAGCAATTTTAGATTTGGGTTCACCTCCAGCCCGATTTGCTTGGTTAAGCATTGGTAGTCAAGGAAGAAAAGAGCAACTTTTATTAACAGATCAAGATAGTATTTTGGTTTTTGAAGATGTTTCGGCTGAAAAATATCGAGATGTAAAAGATTATTTTTTAAAGTTGGCTAAGAAAGCAACTTCAACTTTAGAAAAGATTGGCTATTCCAATTGTCCACAAAACCATATGGCTAGTAATATGTTGTGGTGCAAATCATTAACCGATTGGACTAAACAATACAATAGTTGGATGAATACTCCAGGTGAAAGTTCAAATGAAATAAGTAGTATTTTCTTTGATTATGAAATTGCATTTGGCGAACAGAAAATTGAAGATGCAATAACTGAAACTATATTTAAAAATGCTAAAAATAATGTTCTGTTTTATGATTATTTAGGAAACGATGCCTTAAAAAAACCTACGCCTTTAAACTTTTTTAAGAAGTTTAACCTTGAAGAAGCTGGAGAAAACAAAGCAAAGTTTGATATTAAAACAAGATGTTTAATGCCATTAGTGGATTCTGCAAGATTATTAGTTTTAAGTAATAATATTAAAGGAATAAATAGTACTTATTTACGATTTAAACAGCTAGCGATGATTGATCCAAAGTTTTCTGAGGTTTATTTAAATTGTGCCGAAGCTTTTTTAGTACTATCAAAGTTTAGAACTACCGAAGGATTAAAAAATGATAATTCTGGTCAGTTCATCAACTTGGAAGAACTGAATAAAGTTGATAAAGAAAAATTGAAAAATGCTCTAGATCCGATGCGAGAACTAGAAGAATTAATAAAAGATAGATTTCAACTCACCCAATTTTCATAAATATGCTTGACTGGCTTAAAAATATAAATAAAGAATATCCTGAATTTTGGAAAAATTATTTGTCTAAATTTGATAAAAAATCAAATAGATATATAGTCCTTAGTGTTGAAACTACTGGCTTAAACCCTACTAAAGATGTTATTTTATCCTTTGGAGCTGTTGCAATAATTAACGATAACTTATTGCTTAGTGATACTTTTGAGGTTGCAATTCCGCAATATAAATATTTACATGACAACGGAATTACCAACGATTTTTTATTAGAAAGTAATCAACCAAAACTAGCACAACCAGCTGCAATAGAAAGTTTTATAAGTTATATTGAAAACGCTACTCTTGTTGGACATAGAATAAATTTCGATGTAGAAATGATTAATGAAGTTTTAGAAAAGTTAGATTGTGGAAGACTAAAAAACGAAGCAATTGATATTGAAGTTATGTATAAAAAACTTACTGATATAAATGATAAAAACTTTACTTTAGACGAATTGAGTACAATTTTTAAAATGCCAAAAACGGAACGAATTTCAACATCTGATGATGCATTTACTATTGGTTTATTGTTTTTAAAATTGAAATCTAGATTAGGATTAAATTGAAATAATTCTTTCAAATCTTCCGTGATGTGTTATTGATATTGGTTTTATAATAAAATCAATTTTATCAATATAACTTGGAACTCCATTCTTTTTTATAATATTTTTTGGTCTTAATATGAATTTTATTTTGCTAAAATCATCTGTATTGCAAACTGCTTCCGAATAAATATAATCAGCATTAATGATGGTTCTAGTATAATATGTTTTTTCTTTACAAATAATAATGCCATACTTTTCTTTACAAATTTTAGAACTATGATAACATTCAATTTGTAAAGGATTAAATATATTTTGTTGAGTTAATCGATTGAAAATTTTGTAAACAGCTTC
>JAYTPS010000152.1:0-13682 GCA_043747155.1 Flavobacterium sp.
CAACAGCACCCAATTTAGACCTCACGGTTAATCAATCAGGTTATTACATTGCACACCTTACTGATGCCAATGGTTGTGTTTATAAATATACACTAGCAATACCAGTTGGGTTTGTGCCTATACCAGATATTCCAACAATTACTGGCGCATCGATGGTATGCGAAGGCGGTACTATAACCGTTAGTGTTCCTGATAACGAATCTGTTATGTATAATTGGAGCATCAATGGCATGTCACAACCAATTTATAATGGGCTTAGTACTATAACCATTTACAGTGCTTCTTTAGGGTTTTATAACATTTCTGTTACTGCAACTGTGCCCAATGGTAGCGGCGGCAGTTGCAGTTCGCCACCAGCCAATATAGTAATTAGTGTAGTGCCACCGCCAGCAATGCCTGAGCTTTCGTTTCAAGTAATTACTTGCGAACCCTATTTGGTTCAGGTAGATGTTACCAATATTCAAACCGACGTAATGTATTATTGGAGCAATGGCATGAGCGGACCAACTGCCTATAGTACCCATGACGGACCACTACAAGTGCGTGCCGAAATTAATGGATGTACTGCTACAACCCAACTCGATTTACCTTTAGACCTTCAAGCTATTGCTTGGGTGTTTCCAACAGGTTGTTTTGAAAATTGCCAGCGTGACCCATTAGGATATATTATTGGTCCTAATGGCGATTTTAATTCTTGGTCGTGGTTGCAAGATGGAGAGGTAGTTTCTACTGGTTCTAATGAAATTTTAAGCTTTAATAATGTAGTGCCAACCCATGATTATCAACTAATTATAGACAATGGTTTTTGCACTCAAACCATTGAAAATTTAAATATTCAATTGGTGCGTTGTCAAAAGTGTGAAATAAGATACAATATTCTAACTATTGAATGCGATAAAATTAATAACGAATATGTGTATAGTATTGAAATATTAACCGATAATCCTTATACATCTACAGTATTCATGAACTTTTTAGCCAGTAATGGTGAAGGATTTTTTGTAAACAGTACTTTAACTGTGCCTCCGGGATTAGCCAATCATTTGTTTTATTTTTATCCTTTAGCTGGCTTTATTGGTGGCGATGTTATGGTTGAAATTAGTGGTGATTTAAACCCTCAAACACGTTGTGTTCGCCAGTTATTGTTCAGATTTCCACCATGTGTAGACGAACTACCACGAATAGCTGTAATTAATCAATTTATTACCATGTTGCTTGTCGCGCCTAATCCAGCTCAAGAACAAACTAAGGTTTTTTATGGGTTTAATTCAGTAAACAATTCTACTACTAAAAAAACGTTGGAAGTTATCGACCTTTTAGGCAGAACCATACTGACATTCAATTTAAACAAAACTAAAGGTATTGAAACACTCGATACTTCAAGATATGCTACTGGTCAATATTTAGTTATATTAAAAGAGGTTGATACCATTATTAAATCGGTTAAACTCATTATTAATTAGTAAACTTTTAAATAAAATAATTTTATATAAATTAATAGAAGAATGAGATTGCTTCGTTCCTCGCAATGACATGAACATGAAAACAACAATAATTATTTTACTATTAACCCTACAAGTTTCAGCCCAATCATGGCAATGGGGTAAACGTGGCGGCAGCACCGACAATTTGAATGCTTCTGGAGGCACTATCGAAGAAGTAACTCAAATTGTTACAGACAGCCAAAACAACATTTACATGATATCGGCAGTAGGAAAAAATGGTTTGGATGTTGATGGAACACCAAAAAATTATTATGATAATCCTGGAACTTTTATAAAAGACGAATTTGTACTAGCAAGTTTTAGTTGTGATGGTACTTACAGATGGTCTAAAATTATAGGAGGATTTGAAAGGGAAAATATAAGTAATTTAAAAATAGATAGTCAAGACAATGTATATGTTTGTGGTAAATTTGGTGGAGCAAATGCCACCTATCCATCAAGAATTGATGATGATGTTATTATATCGCAAACACCACTAGATTATAGTTTAATATTTCTAGTAAAATACAATAGTAATGGTGTTTTACAATGGTTTAAAAGACCACAATTATCTACAGTAAGTTCAACAGAAGGAATTAGTCAAACAGGTTCACATGATATGGATATTGATATGGATGGAAATATTAATTGGTTAGTAGCATTACCACCAGGTATTTATGAAAACGGTGCACTTACAACAACGCAATCTCATGAATTTAAATATATTTTAAAATACGATTCAAATGGTAATTTTATAAGCGGCCTACCAATTAATTTATCTACTTTTACAACATATGGGATTAATTTGAAGTTTAATTTAAATTCTAATAATGGTAATTATTATTTTTATAGTTACAGAGTAAGTAGTAGTGATGGTGCGACAGTAGGAAATCAAACTATTAATAATTCAGCATTTTTAGCATGTTTTAATAATTTAGGACAGTTTCAATGGGTAAGAGAATCAAGTACACCAAACCCAAGCAGGTTTAGGATTTTCAACACAACTTTTGATAACAATAATAACATTTATATGTGTGGTAGAATTTTGGGTAGTAATACGGTTTCGTTTTTAGGATTTAGTGTACCAGAAGCAACACAACCCAATTTTGTTTTAAAATTAAATTCTGATGCAACTACTCTTTTATGGAGTACTTATACTAGTGCTCCTGTCATAAATGCTTATCCTATTGGATTTCTCACTTTAAAGAACAATGAATTAGCATTTACTAACTATTGCTTTGGCACTTATGTTTGGGGTTCACAAAGTATGGTTGTTAATAATGGTAATCAAGGTACACAACCATTATTGGCTCGTTTTAATAAAGATACTGGAGCATGTATTGGGCTTTCAAGTATAAGCAATGATTTACTTACTTCAGACACAGGAAGAGCATTAACTGTAGATTCAAATGGGGATTATATTATGGGAGGTAGTTTTGGCAGTCAACTCAATTTTACTACCAATACCATCAATGCAACTGGTGCACAAAGCGATTTTTTTATTGCTAAATTCTCAACCAGTGTTTGCTCTTTGAGTACAGAAGATTTTAAAGAAGAAGGTTTAGAATTAGCACCAAATCCTTTTGAAAAAAGTGTGGTGGTTAGAACCAAAGAAAATTTAAAATATGAGTTGTACAACGCTTTAGGAAATAAAGTAAAAGATGGAACTTTAATAGAACTGCAAAATAGTATTGATGTTAGTGATTTATCTAGCGGTAGTTATATTCTTAAAACAATTAGTAGTAGTGGTGCTGTTAAAAGTGTAAAATTATTGAAGAAATAGACGTTTTTTATAATTTGCTTAATCCGTAATACAAACAAGTAAGTGGTTTAAAATTTTATAGACCAAATTTAAATTAAAACAATAAAAAATCAAAGGAGTTGTATCAATTTTATTTACAACTCCTTTGATTTTTTATAAAGCTACCTCAAATTTTTGTAGTTCTTGTATTATAATTTCTAGTTGTGGTTAGTTGACACTTACTTTTCGTGTGATGTGTTGTAGTTTTTGTATGTTGTATTGTAGTTTTTGTATGTTATATTGTAGTTTATGTGTAATGCTTTATAATTTTTGAAAGATGTTTTAATATTCTTGAATGATTGATTATGATTTTTGAATCATGATTGTTAATTTGACAGAAAATTTTTTTAAATTCAAGAGAATTTTTTTTAAGGTTTATGAATTATATAAAAATTTGTTTAACTAACTTATTTAGTGATAATAAATTTTTATAAAATAAACAACCTTAAATCTTAGTAATAACCAACTCCACACGTCTATCATATTCAGGATTTTTTCCAAGAGGAACTGTATTTCCATATCCTTTAAAAGTCATTCTGTTTTTTTGAACTCTACGAAAAGCCAAATATTTATAAACAGATTGTGCTCTATTGGTTGAAAGCTGACGTTTTTTAGTGTCTTTGTCTATTGCTTCTTTATGGTTTGGTGGTGTGCAACACACGTGACCTTGAATTTCAAATTGTATGTTTTTATACCTCACAAGCAACAAGGCACTTTTATCTAATTCGGTTTTGGCTTTCATAGTTAGTTTACTACTTCCTTTATCAAAAAGTATGTTGTCTAGATAAATGTGATCGCCAACAATATGGTTTTTTTGAATACTATTAAAAAAGCCAGGAAGTTCAAGCTTTGGCAGTTCTCTTAAATTTAAAACAACATCTACACGACGATTTTTAGAACGCTTTTCGGGAAGATTGTCAACAATGTCATCATCAATTAAAACTCTTCCTTTGCCTTCAATAGTTACAATAATTTTATTTTTTATGCCATTTTCAAGCAATTTATTCTGTATGGTATTGGCTCTGTTGGTTGATAATTTAAAATTATAAGCATCTTTTCCAACATCATCAGTGTAACCAAAAATTTGAATAGATTCAATTCTTGTAGAATCGGTTTTTTTGATAAAATCAATTGCTTCTTTAGATTGTTTGTCATCAAGCGAAAATTTATCAAATTCAAAATAAACAGAATAAACCGCTTCTTCTTGGGCGTGAATAAATCCAAAGACAAACAAGGGTAAAAACTTTATAAATTTAAACATACTAATTTAATATTTTATTATACTCGGCTTTATTTGCCAAAAGTGCCGTTGCTTTTATTATTTCGGCATTATTTTTTGTGTAAAATTGGTATAAACCTTCTTTATATTGATATCGTTTTATGATTTCATCAAGCAATAATTTTTTAATTTCTTTCTGATTTTTATCCAACAATACTTCTTCACTTTTTTGAATGGCACTCATTAATAATTCATATTGAGCTGTAATAGTTTCGTCAATTTTTTCTTTTTTAGCTTTTTCCAAAGTAGTTTTTAAAGCCATTTCTGTTTCTGTATCAAATGAAATTTTTTCTCTTTTCAAAAAAGCTTTAAAATCGGCATAATCAGCATCATTGATTGCAGGAATTTTATCACCCAAAGCAGGATTTTTATAGTAATAATAAGTTACATAATTAAATACGGCATCGTTTTTTTGCAATGCCTGAGTAATAGTGCTTTGTTTGGTTTCGTCAAGTTCTACATCTGGAAGAATTCCGCCACCATCATAAACCGTTCTTCCTTTTTTGGTTTTAAAAGCAGTATATTTAGATGCATCGGTTCTTGTTGCTTTTCCGTCTTTGTCTTTGTGCCAATAATCTAATGCTTGGATACATCTTCCAGATGGTGTATAATATCTAGAAATGGTTACTTTTACTTGCGTTCCATAGGTCATATCAAAAGGTCTTTGAACCAAACCTTTTCCAAAACTTCTACTTCCAATAACTACTGCTCTGTCTAAATCTTGTAAAGCTCCAGAAACAATTTCAGATGCAGAAGCACTTTTTCCATCAACAATTATTGCCAATGGAATTTCTAAATCTACAGGTTCTTTAGTAGTTTTGTAAACGTTATTGTACTTTTCGTTTTTAGATTTTGTTGTAACAATTATTTCTCCTTTTGGCACAAAAAGATTGCACACATTTACAGCTTCATTCAACAATCCACCGGGATTTCCTCTTAAATCTAAAATTATTTGTTCTGCACCATCAGCTTTAAGTTTTTCTAAAGCTTCTTTAGTTTCTTGAGTAGTTTTTCGGTTAAAGGCAGTTAAAACTATATAACCTGTTTTGGCATCAATTTTAGAGAAAAAAGGTACAGCTTTAATTTCTACCTCGTCTAGAATTATTTGAGTTGTTAGTGTTTTATTTTGACGAATATATTTAATATCAACTTTAGTATTTTTGGCACCTTTTAGCAATTGCGAGGCATCTTCTTTAAAATCAGACAATAGTACATCGCCAATTTGAATTATTGCATCGCCAGCTTTTAGACCAGCTTTGTCTGCAGGATAACCTTTGTATGGTTCTTTTATAATAAGTTTATCATCTTTTCGAGTTATCATTGCGCCAATGCCAGTGTATTCGCCTGTATTGTTGATTTTAAATTTTACAACATCTTGTTCGTTAAAATAATTGGTATATGGATCTAAATCGGCCAACATGCTTTTTATAGCATTATCCATTAATTCTGATGGGTTTATTTCATCAACATAATTCTGATTTACAGTTTTAAAAAGTGTAGTAAAAATTTCTATTTGCTTAGCAATTTCAAAAAAATCGTTTTTAAAACTTACTGCAACAAATAAAAATGCGCTAGCTAAAACTGGAATTATAAATCTTTTTTTAATGTGTGGAAGCATTTTTAGGTGTTTTTTTTCTTAAAACGTTTTTTAATAAAATATATAATGGCGACTAAAATAATAATAAAAGGCCAAACTTCAATTAACCAAATAAAGAAACTTGAAATTCCGTTAAATCCAGATTTTATAGCATTGACAAATTTTGTGCCAAATGAAACAGTTGCGCCAGCTTTATGCTCAAGTGTTTTATAAAATTCTATAGTAATTGTACTCATTGAAATCTTGTTTTCAATGTATCTTAATCTACCTTCTTTTGCCTCGATTTCTTCACGAATTGTAGCCAATTGTTTTTCTATTTCTAGCATTTCAGATACTTTGTTTGCTTTTTTTAGCAATTCAACATATCGTTCTTCAAGTGCTTTTTTAGTTTTAATTCTTGAGGTAACATCAATATATTCTTCGGTTACATCGTCTATTGAAACATTTTTTCTGTCGAAATATTCAATCCCTGTTGAAATTTCTTTAATAAAGTCATCAAAATCTTCATTTACAATTCGTAATCTTAAATTTCTATAAATGCTATATTCATCTTTTCCTTCAGAATCGTTTTGAACAACAATTTTATACTTTTTTATTAATGATTGTATGGTTTTGTGAGTTGCATCCAAATCATTGGTTTCAAATCTTAAATCGCCTGTTTTAATTATTTTTTGTTCAATTTTATCACCATTTAAATTGTAGTTATCAGAAGATTTTTCATCTTCACTTTTATCATACATTCTGGCTTCTGAACTTGACATTGCTTTGGCAGGAATTTTCACAGTAGTTATACTGCTGTTTGTTGCAAAGTCTTCTTCGTTTGCATTTTCTTTACAACCAAAGAGTAATAAAGACACAAATAAAACAGAAAAAATGTTTTTCATAATAAACTAGTTTAGAAAACTAAAACGTTAAAATTATAGAATTTAGTATTAAAAAGTTCAGTTTATTCGTAAGGTTTTATTGCAACGTTAAATTTTTCAAATAATTGAATTGTTTTTTCATTTATTTCCTGATAAGTTAAACGTTCTTTAGTTTGGTAAAAAAACATAATAGAATAATGCTTGTCTATAGTATCATGGATTAAATGCTTGTTTAAACGATAACATTCGCGTAAAACACGTTTAAAATAATTTCTATCAACAGCTTTTTTAAAATGTTTTTTAGACACTGAAACGCCAAAGTTTATAACGACTTCTGAATCATCAACTGCAGTATAAACCAAACGTAGCGGAAATTTAGACACAGATTTTCCTTCTGAAAAAAGCAAGTCTATTTTTTTTTTGCTTTTTAGTTTTTCATTTTTAGGATAGGAAAAATCCATTATAGGAAGTTTAGTTGTAGATGTTGTATACAAATTTTACTTCGGAATAATTGATGTAAAACTGCATCCTGTTATCTTCTTTTTTTCGGGTAATTACAATAATATTGCACTTAGAACCATTGTGGTCAACACATTCAAACGGAATTATTTTGTCGGTTTCACTTTCAGTTTTATCACCATAAGCTGTAATTGTAAAAACCTGAATTTCAGGTGAATTTACAACAATTCGATTTTTTTTACCATCAATTGTAATAAGAATATCTGCCTTTACAAATTCTGACCATTTGCTCCATTTGCCAATTTCATTTTTTTCGGCATAACTCACGCTACTGGTTTTTAAGCTTAGTGCTTGGGCTTGAGTTTTACTAGTAAATACAAAAAGAACTAAAATAACGAATAATTGAATATATTTCATACTTAAAAATTATTAATAGATTGTAAAACTACAAATTCTATTCCAAAAAAACATTTAAAAATAATTTGTCATACTAAATAATATTCTATTTTTGTTTCGGTACTTATAAATATTAATCCATACATCTCATGAAAAAAATTACTGTGTTCTTTTTACTTTTTACCATTATTTCATTTGCTCAAAAGAAAGAAGCAATTTATAAAAAATTAGCAGGCACAACATGCGAATGTGCTAAGGCGAAAGGCGAAGAAAAAATATCTGATGTTTCTTTAGGAATTTGCATTTTTCAATCGTTAGATAAATTAGACTTAAAAGAACAAAAAATTATTGGCTACAATCCTGAGAAAAAAATGGAAACGGTTGAGAAAGTTGCCGAAAATGTAGGTTTGGAAATGGCATTAATTTGTCCAGAAATTTTTGCAAATATGCAATCTGAAGATGAAGCTGTTGTTGAAGAAGTAGTTGAAGACACTGTAGATTTATTGTTTACAGGAAATTATGACTCTATTATTTCAAACGAATTTAATACGATTAGAATAATAGATGAAAATAAAGTAAGCAAAGATTTTGTTTGGTTGTTTCCTTATGATGGCGACACTTTATTTATCAAGAAAAAAGTTGATAAAGGCGAAAAAATAGAAGTTCGTTACAGGGAACAAGAGTTTTTTGATGCTAAAAGTAATAGTTATAAAACTTTTTATGAAATTCTTGAAATAAAATTATTGTAAAAATTATTTTTTACAATAAACAGAAAGGTGTTCATAAAAATTGAACGCCTTTTTTTATTTTATCTCATAAACATTATTTTCTAGTTTTACATCAGCCATTAAGCCACTTTTGTCTAATGTTATTTTAAATATTGATGTTCGAAGTTTTGAAATTGTAAATTCATAATTAGGGTTTCCCCAAGTCCAATCTTCTAAAATTGTTCTTTTAATATTTGGTGTTGGATTTTCTTTTTCATAACTCATCATTCGCAACGGAATATAAAAAGATTCTTTGCTTCCGTCAGTATATTCAACAAGAACATCAATTGGCATTGGAGTTCTTCCTATTCTTTCTAAACTAATTTTGGTGTTGTTTCCATCTTCTAATACTGATTTAATTTCGTAATCAATGGTGTTTAGCGTTTTTGTCCAATCGGTTAAATACCAATCTAAATTGGCACCCGAAACTCTTTCTGCTGTTCGTTTAATATCGTTTGGCGTTGGATGTTTAAACTTAAAATCGCTATAAAATCGTTTAATAGTTTTCATTAAATTTTCTCTTCCAATTAAATATTCTAATTGAGTCAAAAATAATTCACCTTTTATGTAAGATGCTGTACTGTAACTTCTGTTTTCGTCAAATCTATCAGCATGAGTAGAAAGTGGTTGTTCTTTGCCTGATTCAACTAGTTTTCTGTAAGCTTTGTAAGAACCAATCAAAGGATTTTCGGCTTTTTTATCAGACAATTCATAAGTTACATAATCTTCAATAAAAGTTGTAAATCCTTCATCCATCCAACCATTTTTACTTTCGTTACTTGCCAAAACGTGTTGAAACCATGAATGTCCCATTTCGTGAGCAATTACTCCAATCAATCCGTCAAGTTTTCCTTCACCTAGAATTAAAGTACACATGGCATATTCCATTCCGCCATCTCCACCTTGAATTATAGAGTACTGTTCATAAGGATATTTTCCAACAATAGTATTGTAGTAGTTCATTATTTCAACCGTTTTTGGCTGTGCCGCTTTCCAGTTTTCAATAATTTTTGGATTATTTTTATATAAAAAATGTAAGTTTGTGCCAAAATCAGTTTTAACAACATCGTGAATATAATTTTTATCTGCGGCCCAAGTAAAATCATGAACCATCGGTGCTTTAAAATGCCAAGAAAGGGTTTTTTGTTTCTTAGGAATTTTTACAACAATTCCGTTTTCTTGATAGTTGTAACCAATTTCATTTGGATTTTGTAAATAACCAGTTCCGCCCAAAATATAATTTTTATCGATGGTAATTTTAACATCAAAGTTTCCCCAAACGCCATGAAATTCTCTAGAAATATATGGATCTGCATGCCAACCTTCAAAATCGAATTCGGCCATTTTTGGATACCATTGACTCATAGAAAGCTCAATTCCTTCTTTATTATTTCTACCAGAACGACGAATTTGAAGTGGAACCTGACCATCAAAATCTAAAGTAAATGTGGTTGATTTTCCTGGCAAAATTGGTTTTGCAAGTGTTACTTCTAGAATAGTTTCTACCTCTTTAGCAATAGCATTTTCTCCATCCTGTTTAAAGTTGGAAATGTGTAAAAAACCAATTTCATTTGGTAGTAATTTAGAAATTTTACTTTCGTTTCGTGTATTTTTATCATCAATTTTTATTTTATCTACCATTCTAGCATCTGGATCTTTTACATTTTGCAAACGCATATCCATTTCGCTTCCGGGTTGAAATGCATTATTGTATAAATGATAAAAAACTTTTTTTAAAGTATCTTGAGAATTATTAGTATAAACAAGATTTTGCGTTCCTTTATATTGATAGGTTTTTACATCCATAACAACATTCATTTTATAATTTACTTTTTGTTGCCAATAAGTTGCGCTTTGTGCAAAAATAGTTGTTGAAATTAATAGTTGAAGGAGGATTAATTTTTTCATGAGAGTAGGTTTTTAAAAAACAAATTTCACAAATTCACACAAAATAATTCGTGAAAATTTGTGAAACAAGTTATTAAATTTTAAAATTTATTTTTTAGACATTTGCTCTGCCATTATCAAAGCATTGTATGCATTTACAATTTTACCTGATTTAGATGCTGAGGTAAAAGAACGTTTTTCTTTAGCTTCGCCCAATATAACTTCGGTAGAAATTGTTGTTCCAGAATCCATAAGAATATGTTTTACTTGAGACGCAGTTAATGTTGGATAATATGAACGAACTAAAGCTGCAACTCCAGCTGCATTTGGTGATGCCATTGAAGTTCCTTGTTCGTAAACATATTTATTGTTCGGAATGGTTGCATAAATTTTTACTCCAGGAGCAAATACATCTACATTGTTTGAACCAAAATTAGAAAAATCGGCAACTAATTTAGAACCATATTCGTAGTTTAATGCACCAATTGTTAAAAGATTGTCTGCAACTTCACTTCCATTCATTTCGTCAGTTGGAAAATTTGGTTCAGTATCAATATTTTTAGAATCATTTCCTGCTGCATGAACAATTAGTACGTCTTTGCTTGCTGCATATTTTATTGCATCCCAAACCCATTCTTTGTGAGGCGAATAATCTTTTCCAAAACTACCATTAATTACTTTTGCACCATTATCAACAGCATAACGAATTGATAATGCAATATCCTTATCATATTCATCACCATTAGGAACAGCTCTAATTGCCATAATTTCTACATTAGTAACAACACCATCACCACCTTTAGCGTTTCCTCTTACTTGAGCAATAATTCCAGAAACGTGAGTACCGTGAAGTGTATCTTCAACATCTGGTCCTTTTACGTTTCCGTTTCCATATTTTTTATCGTTAATATCTTCGGGATTATCGCCAACAACTTTTCTTCCGTCATAATTTACATTTAAATTATAGTTTATCATATCATAAACTTGATCTATTTGACCTTTTAAATCTTCATGAAAATTTGGACCAAATTGTGACGCAACACTCATCATAATCATTTTACTTTGATTAAGAGATTGATCTGTTGTTACAATTTTTTTCATGTCATCAACTGTGTAAATATCTTTTTTTAAATGAGCTTTTATTGCTTTATCAGCTTTTACAATCATATCCATTTGAGGTTTATATTGCATCATTTCGGCTAATTTAGTATCTAATTCAGCTTTTGCTTTAGCATATTCTGGAGTATTGGCACCTTTTTTAACTATACGAGTTAATTCAAGGTTTTCATCTGTAGCATTTCCAAGAAAATTCCAACCATTAACATCATCTACAAATCCGTTATTGTCATCATCTTTTTTGTTTCCTGCAACTTCTTTTTTGTTAGTCCAAATTCTTCCTTTTAAATCTTCGTGGTCAATATCTACCCCAGAATCGATTACTGCTACAATTATTTTAGTGCCTTTTTTATTTTTAATTATTTGGGTGTAAGCTTTATCAACACTCATTCCCGGAATGGTGTCTTTTACTAAATCCAAATGACTCCATCGTTTTAAATCATCTTCTTTTAATGGAGTAGTTTTTAAAGGAGTTTTGTCAATATTAGCAGCATTGGTCGAAACCATTGGAGCTAAAGCTGGTGTGCAACTTGATAAAATTAGTGCTGCAAAAGCAGTAATCAATGTAGGTTTAATAAATTTCATTATTTAATGTTTTTAATAAATTTGGTTTAAAAGTATTTAGTTTTTTACACGTTAGCAACTCATTAACATTAGATTAAGATATCTTGACATTTAAAAATTTCTTTTAATCGAATGCCTTTTTCGGTTTTTTCTACTGTAATTATTTCATTATGAGCATCATGCTCAAGAAATAAATAAAAATTATTTTCAGCACAATTGTTTAAGAATCTAGCTTTTTCTGGTAACGTTAAAAGTGGTCTTGTGTCATAACCCATAACATAAGGCAAAGGTAAATGTCCGGCAGTTGGAATTAAATCAGCACAAAAAACAACGGTTTTATCTTGATATTTAATATGCGGAATCATCATTTTTTCGGTATGTCCATCAACAAAGAAAATTCCAAAATCTAGTTCAGATTTTTCTAAGAAATCGCTATCATTTTTTTTTATAAAATTGAGTTGACCACTTTCTTGAATGGGTAAAATATTTTCAGATAAAAAAGAGGCTTTTTCTCTCGGATTTGGTTTTGTTGCCCAATTCCAATGATTTTCATTGGTCCAATATTTGGCATTTTTAAAAGCAACTTCGTAACCAGTTTTGTCTTTGTTCCAATTTACACTTCCGCCACAATGATCAAAATGTAAATGCGTCATAAAAACATCGGTAATATCATCTCTATGAAAACCATATTTTGGTAAAGATTTGTCTAATGAATGATTTCCCCAAAGTGAATAATATCCAAAAAATTTCTCAGATTGTTTGTTTCCCATTCCGGTATCAATCAATATTAATCGGTTGCCATCTTCAATTAAAAGACATCTTGCGGCAATATCGATGAGGTTATTTTCATCTGATGGATTGGTTTTATTCCAAATAGTTTTGGGTACAACGCCAAACATGGCACCACCATCAAGTTTAAAATTTCCTGCTTCTATTGGGTATAATTTCATTTTATGGTTTAGAATTTTTTGTTGAGATGTAATATTCCTTCTATTATTCTTTTTTTAATTTTAGAAAGTGGTAATGGTTTTTTTAATCTAGGTGGATCTAAATTTACATCAATATCTTCAAAATAATCCAATCCTTTTAAAGCAATCATTTTATTACTATTTGGATATTTAATTTCATAAAAATTCAACATTTCATTTATCGAAAAATGTTCTAGTAAAAAATAAATATCTATAAAATCTTTTAACCTTTTACCAGATTGAACAATCGCATTAAGTTTCATTGCACAAATATCTTCTAATGAAAGAAAGGTAATTCCTTCCTCAGTTATAGGATTTTTAACAAATGGGTAATTATGACGAATAAAATCTGATTTTATAGAATTTATGTAACACATTAATGTATTGTTTCGTTCAAACGATATTATAACATCATTTTTATTTGACAAATAAGCTTTAATTTCTTCTGTTGAAAAATCGTTTTGGGTAAATAAATCAATATCAATTGAATTTCTGTGACCT
>JAYTPS010000153.1:0-2873 GCA_043747155.1 Flavobacterium sp.
CTACACTGGCACACAAATCTATAAACCGTTCTTCTTCTTTAAAAGGAATTACAACAGCAAAAATTCCATTTTCTGACAATAATAAATCGGCAGCTTCAACCAAATCTTCAAATGGTAATCCGTCTTGAAATCGAGCTAAGTCTCTATTAGTTGTTTCACTTTTAAAATCTTCACTATAAAAAGGAGGATTAGAAATAATTAAATCATATTCATCTTCTGGATCGTCCACAAATTCATCCAAACCAGCATGAAAACAAAATAATCGATCACTCCAAGGAGCATTTTCAAAGTTAAAAATACACTCTTCATAGGCGTTTTCTTCTATTTCTATAGCATCAATTTGTTGCGCATTACTTCTTTGTGCCAACATCAAAGACAAAATTCCGGTGCCAGCACCAACATCCAAAATAGAATTAGGATTATTATCAATTGGACACCAAGCACCAAGTAAAACTGCATCTGTGCCAATTTTCATTGCACTTTGGTCTTGTTTTAAAGAAAATTGTTTGAATGAAAATTTAGACATTTTTTTAAATATTAAAACCATTAAGAAATTAAGAAAATTAAGGCAACCCTTAATAAATCTTAATCTCTTAATGGTTCAAAATTAATTTATTATAAATACATTTCCACCAATCCTTCTGGTAAATTCATTATAACTTTGTTATTGTCTCTATCAATTTTTACTAAAAAATGATCGATCATCGGAATAAGAATTTCTACATCGCCATTTAAAACCTCAAAAAGTGGTTGTGCTGTAGAATCATTTATAGATTGAATTTTTCCAAAAACTCCAATTCGTAGGTCTTCAATTTCAAAGCCAATAACTTCATGAAAATAAAATTTATTGCCTTCAAGTTTTGGCAGTAGTGAAAGTGGTAAATAAACTGCTGCACCCAAAAGTTTGTCAGCTTCTTCTTCGTTATCTACATCTTCAAATTGTACTCTTAAAAAATCATTTTTATGAATAGAAGAGTTTTCAATAAAAAATGGAACCAGATTTTTGTTAAATTCAACAAAAACTGATTCCATATTCTCATATAATTCTGGTTCATCTGTATCTAAATAGATAAGGACTTCACCTTTAAAGCTAAATTTCTTTGCGATTTTGCCTAGATAGAAACAATCTTCTTTACGCATTATCGCTTTTTTATTATGCTTCTTTTTCTTCACTAGTTTCTTCTGTAGCTGGAGTTTCCTCTACAACAATGTCTGCAACTGGAGTTTCCTCAACAGTAACTTCTTCTGCAGCAGCTTCTACAACTGGAGTTTCCTCAACAGCAACTTCTTCTGCAGCAACTTCTACAACTGGAGTTTCCTCAGCCACAACCTCTTCTACTTCAACAACTTCTGGAGCTTCTGCGGCTTTTGCAGCTTCAGCAGCAGCATTGGCACGTTTGTCATTAGCAACTTTTTCTGCTTTTAAAGCTTTAGCTTTAGCTTCTTGTTGAACTTTAGATAAACCATCTTTTTTAGCATCAACTTTACCCACTTTTTCTTCTAACCAAGCAGCTAATTTTGCATCAGCTTGTTCTTGTGTTAGAGCACCTTTACGAATTCCACCATCAAGATGATGTTTTAATAAAGCACCTTTATAAGATAGAATTGCTTTGGCAGTGTCTGTTGGTTGTGCACCATTGTGTAACCATTGAACCGCTTTGTCAATATCTAAATCAACTGTTGCTGGGTTTGTGTTTGGATTATAAGTACCTAATTTTTCAAGGTATCTACCATCTCTTTTTGAGCGAGCATCTGCTGCTACAATCCAGTAAAAAGGTCTTTGTTTTTTACCGTGTCTTTGTAATCTAATTTTTACTGACATAATCTTTTGATTAAATTTTGAGGTTCTCGACCTCGATTGATTAAGGGTGCAAAGATATAAAACTTTTTCATTGAAACTAATAGAATAATAAAAATAGATTTTTTTGTTTTTTTAAGTTAAATTTTGTTGACAATTCATAAAAAAAACTATTTTTGTTTCTATATAAAAAAATGCTTTATGAAAAAAATAGCTTCATTAATTATAGTATTAATACTGTTTTCTTCTTGTCAAGAAGATGTGCAATTTAATAATCCAGGTTTTCAAGCTTATAGAGATGGTGTACTTTTTAGAGGAATAGATGTAAAAGCATTAAAATCTGCAAGTGGCAAAATTACGCTACAAGCACTTGCACAAGATGAAGAGTTGAGTTTAAATGTTTCTAACTCAACAGTTGGAACTTATTTTTTAGGAACTACTAATACTAATAATTTAGCAACTTATTCGTCAAGCTTTAATGACGTAATTCTAGAATATGCAACTATAGTTATTTCTGGACCAGTGGCAAAAATTGTTACCCCTTTAATATCTGGTGGTTCTACTTATGTTACTGGAACTGGTATTGCAACAACTGGTGGTTCTGGCTCTGGCTTAACAGTTAAGACAACAGTAAATGCTAGCGGAACTATTACCGAAGTTAAAATTTCTTCGCCAGGTATTAATTATATTTCTGGTGATGTAATTACAGTTACAGGCGGAAATAATTTAGCAAAATTTAGAGTTTTAAATGTAGAAGGCAGTAATGGTGAAATAACAATTACAGAGAATGATGGTGCAACCATTTCTGGTGTTTTTAAGTTTAATGCAATTATTAATAATGGAAATAGCGAAGCCAACGAACTTGTTAATTTTCAATATGGTGAATTTTATAAAGTTCCAATTATTGCTGTACCTTAATTATATATTATTGTGTTTAAACCTATTGATAAGTTAAATATTCACAATTTAAATTGAGAATCAGTTTATTTAAGTTATCTTTGTAATCAAATTTTAAAATAATATTATGAATATTTTTGTTGGAAGCCTTCCGTTCAGTATTGAGGAAGCAGATTTA
>JAYTPS010000154.1:0-3249 GCA_043747155.1 Flavobacterium sp.
ATCAACACCACAACATAAAAGAAAAACTTTACTATTTTGTTTAAATATTTTTTTTAATAAATAGCGTTCAAATGATGGAATAGTTTGAATTGGAGCTTCGTTTATTAGTTGTACAACATCAAAGTTTTTTAATTTATTCAAATGGAAATAAAATCGAATTCCATGTTCTAAAGTTGCAATATCAAGTTTTGTGATTTTAAAAATTATTTTTCTAAAAACTGTACCAAATTTACTTTCAGATAATTTAGCTTTGGTAGATAAATCAACCGGAAAATTCTTAAAGCCATCACCATTTGCAATAATAGTTACATCATGACCAAGAACTATCAATCCTTCTTTTAAAGAATTGTGTAATCTACTAAACTCTCCAATTAATAAAATTCTCACTTATTGTTTATATTTGTTGCTAAAATTAATCAAAATTGATTTCTAATTCTAATAAACCATATAATCTTTGCATCGTTTCAGATATGTTGGCAACTGGTGGTGCTGAGCGTTGTTCGGCGGTTTTGTCTAATTTTTTTGTAAAAAATAATTGCAATGTTCATCATGTTATAGTTCAGGATTGTGTTGAATATCAGTACAGTGGAGCACTATTGAATCTTGGAAAATTAAAAAAATCAGATGTTTTTAATGTTTTGGATAGACTACATAGATTGAAAGTTTTATATAAATTTTTTAGAAAAAATAAATTTGATTTTATTATTGATACTCGTGTAAAACGTAAACAATTTCAAGAATTTTTTATAGTAAAATATATTTTTAATGCACCATTAATTGTTGTAATTCACAGTTTTATGACTGATATATATTTTCCTAAAAGTATTTTATTGGGAAATAAAATATATGTAAATGCATTTAAAATAATAAGTGTATCCAAAGCAATTAATCAAAAGGTTGCTAAAAAATATATTTATAGAAACATTCAAACTATTTATAATCCAATTGATTTTGAATATATTGACAAGCAAAAAAAAGAGATTTTAAATATTGATTATCCTTATATTATGGCTGTTGGCAGCATGAATGAAAGTGTAAAACAATTTGATGTTTTAATGAATTGTTATACAAATTCTGATTTGCCAAAAAACAATATTAAACTTTTAATTCTTGGTGATGGTAAATTATTAGAAGAATATAAACTATTAGCAAAAAAATTAAACCAATCAGAGAACATTATTTTTAAAGGAAAAATTCAAAATCCTTTTCCTTATTATAAAAATGCTATAGTTACAGTTTTAACTAGTAAAAATGAAGGTTTTCCAACAGTTTTATTAGAGTCATTGGCTTGCGAAACTCCAATCGTGTCTTTTAATTGCGAATCTGGGCCAAATGAAATACTAATAAATCATCATAACGGAATTTTAGTCGAAAATCAGAATAAAAATCAATTAATTGATGCAATAAACGAAATGGTTTCTAATAAAAATTTATATTTACAATGCAAAAAAAATGCTAGAAGTAGTGTGGAACAATTTTCGATTATTAAAATAGGAGCAAAGTGGTTGGAACTTTTTAACGAAAAAAAATGAATATAAAAATAATTGATATTCCTAAAATAGAACGTGCCGAAGGAAATATTGCGGTTATAGAGAACGATATAATACCATTTGAAATTAAACGTGTTTATTATTTGTTTGATGTACCAAGTTCTGCAAAGCGTGGCGGACATGCTCATAAAGATTTAAATCAAATTTTAATTGCTCTTTCAGGAAGTTTTGATGTGGTTTTAAAAGATGGAAATCAAGAAAAAACAATAACTTTGAATAAGCCCGACAAAGGATTGTTGATACAAAATAATATTTGGCGTGAACTCGAAAATTTTTCTTCTGGCTCAGTTTGTTTAGTTTTAGCATCCAAAACTTTTGATGAAAACGATTATATAAGAGATTTTGATGCCTTTTTAGAGTACAATAAATGAAAATTTTATTCCTAATTCCTGACTTAAAACGCGGTGGAGTTGCCAAAATGATTTCGCTAAAAGCAAATTATTTAATCCAAAATAAAAATCATGATGTTGCAATTGTAACTCAAAACAATGGCAATGAATCACTTTTTTTCGAGCTTAATTCAAAAGTACAGTTATTTGATATTAATTTGAAAGTAAATAAATTAAAATTCATTTTTGAATATAAAAAGCACTTAGATAGTGTTTTAAAAACTTATAATCCAAATTTAATAGTTATTGCAGATAATGGTTTAAAAGCATTTTTAATTCCAATAATTATAAACACAAAAATTCCTAAAATTCTTGAAATTCATTCTTCTATAAATGTTTTAGAAAAAGAAAATAGTACTTTAATTTCTAAAATCAAACATAATTTAGTGTTAAAATTTAAATCGTTATTAGTTAACAAATTTTCAAATATTATTGTTCTTTCCAATCAAAGTAAAGAGGAGTGGAATATTAAAAATGCAACAATAATTTTAAATCCAGTAAAAAAAAGCGAGTTTTTGGCAAACCCAAAAAATAAAAAAATTATATGTGTAACTAGAAACGCTTATGAAAAAGGCGTTGATAGAATTATACCAATTTGGTTAAAAATTTTTAAAAAATATCCAGATTGGACATTACATATTTTTTGTGAAATAGATGGTTATTTTGATTTAGAAAAATTAATTTTAAAAAATAAATTTTCTAATATTTTTTTCCATAAGCAAACACAAAAAATTGAAACTGAGTATTTAAATGCCTCAGTATTTATTTCTACATCACGTTTTGAAACTTTTCCATTAGTTATTTTAGAGGCAATGAGTTTTGCACTTCCAATTGTTGCTTATAATTGTCCAATAGGTATACAATCTGTTTTAAAAGATAGTTTTAGTTATTTAGTTAAAGATGGGCATCATGATGAGTTTGTTTTTCAACTAGAAAGATTAATGATTGATGAAAATTTAAGAAAAAATTTTGGTATACAAGCTAAACTTGAAAGTGAAAAATATGATGAAACCACTATATTATCTAAGTACACTAATTATTTGAATAATGTTTTACAAAGTGCACAAATAGCACAATCTATAAAAATCGAAAAGAAATAAACTTGGATAGTTGCCTAAAAGGTTTTTTTCTATGATAAAGCTTAAATAATGAAATGAATATTTAAAAACCCATTTTAAATTTAATGATTGTACTGTTTTATAAACTTTATAAATTCTAACATAATCATAATCTATAAGTTGATTATCATTAAAAAACTTTAAATTTTCTATTGCTTCTTTTGATTTTATTAAAAATTGCTCGCTTGTTTC
>JAYTPS010000155.1:0-3071 GCA_043747155.1 Flavobacterium sp.
CATTTTTATTAACAAAAAAGGAAAATATATTATAGTTATGACAATAGATCAATTAAATCAATCGAAAGTTCCAATTATTGTTTTCGACAAAAAATTGGAAGAATTTAGAGGAAAAGTATTGTTTCCCGAAAAATTGAAAAGAGCAAACGAAATTTTGGCGAAAGCAGGTTTACCGAAAATTGCAGTTAAAAAATAAACACTACTGCCAACAGCGGTTTGCAAAAATTGGGGTTTTGGTCTTGAGCTTACACATTGTTTTGTACTTTTGTGTTCAGTGATTTACTGAAAGTTCAGGATAACCAAATCCCCAACTTCTGCAAGCCACGAGACGCTATAATTACTTGTTGTGTATGACAATTCCTGAAATAGGTTGACAACATAATTGTTTCCACTAATTAAATTTACATTATCTATTGTAAATTCATTCGTTTCAAATTCATTGCTGTAAATTTGATTTCCGTTTAAATCAAAAATAGTTATTGAATCATTTTATTATCAAAATCACTTTTATTACAAATAATTTTTATCATAATTAATTATTAGTTTACTTTCTGAAACCTCTCTGTAGCAGTAATACCATCAGTATTTGGTAAAGCCGAAAGTTCTAAATATTCATTTGATAATAGAGTAATTTTATTGCTATAACTAGTATTAGGATTATTTGAGTTTGAATTATAATTAAAAGTAATAATTGAATCATTTGAAACTGAAAAAGTACCAATTGTATTATTAGTTAAATGAGAAAATATTGAATGGTCATTTTTAAATTCAAATATATCTTTAGTTTCGCTTTCTAATGGGTAATAATTTGTACCTGTTTCAGGATTTATTGTGTCAGAGTAATATCCAACTAACTTCCATGAACCAATTAATTCTTGCTGCAGAATTGCATTATTGTTTACTTCATTTGATGAACAACTAAAAAAAGCTATGATACTAATTAGTGTTACTATTATTTTTTTCATACTATTTAATTTTTTAATTATTATTCTATTATTATTACTTGTTGTGTAAAACCACCCTCTTTTGTATATAAATTTATAATATAATTGCTTCCGCTTAGCAAGATTGCATCGTCAATTATAAATTCATTGCTTTCAAATACTTTCCTATATACTTCTGTACCATTATAATCATATATTGTAACGGAATTATTTATTTCATCAAGTTCACTATTAAAATATTGTGGCTCACTTAAATCTTTATAATTGCAAGGAGATGTTAGTGATGGTTTATTTAAAATTACATTTATTTTTCCATCATGAATTGGATTTGGTGCAACAGTTGTATAAATAGCATTTTTAAAACAAGGATTATTTTTCGGATCACCAACATCAACATAATTCTCATTAATTAAAAATTCTTTACCAGATAAAGAGACACCATAACAACTAATTAAATAGCTATTTGAACTAGAACCCCAATTAACTACTGCTTGATTTAAATTGCTTGTAAATTTATTTGTTTCATTTGAACTAGTATTAACAAAATAAGGTTTTGTTCCTTCATTACTTATGTTTGTTGAGTTTGGATTTTGTATTATTACCCAATTATATTTTAATATTGGGTCTTCCTCGTCTTCTAAATCAATAGGAATTATTAAACCCATATTTCCGTAGTCTTTACTTACCCAATCATAAAGCCCAGATATTCTAAACAGCCCTAACCAACAATTTGTTTTAATTTTTTTGCTTTTTGTTGATGTTCCGTTTAAAGTAACTGAAACCATTCAAGGCGTAGGTGAACTTCCTGCAATGAAATGAGAGATATTAACTGTCGAATTTGTAGAAGGGCCATTAATTTGTAAATTACCACTTACACTCCAATTGTATGAAGGAGGTGTTGTAAATGTTGAGCTCGAAACACTGTAAATTCCATTTTGATTATTTTTTTGACATAGTCTTGAAGGACCAACAATACTATAGCAAAAGCTAGAACGAATACTCTGTAAAGCAGGAGAACTAATAATGGAATTTTTCATTCTATCTCCTTGACCATTAGTAAAGTGATTTCTACTTGGCCAATAAGACATAATATTTGTAACATCAGGATTATATGCATTTGCTGGATAAGGAGAATTTCCTTGAGCTATTCCATTTAAATTATAATAATCTGCTGGTGTATCGCATATTTGATATCCTAAAGCGGTACAATTATTGTTATTATATGGACTTTGTACACAACTAGAATCATAAATATAAGTACATAAAAAGGTATGTGCTAAATTTAAACAATGTCCAACTTCATGATTTAAAGTTTCACTGTTATTATTTATAGATGCTCCTCTAACTCTTAATCTATTATAGGAATATTGTGCAATTCCATTCCAAGTTTCCCCACTTTGCACTGTGTTTACAAAAAAAATGTTTAAACATCCCTGAATGTTAGTTGTGTTTGAAGGTCCAGCTCCATTATTAAAATTGGTATTACTAAGATAATTAATTACGCCAATTTGATTAAAAAAAATACCATGAGGATTAAATCTTGTATTCATTTTTGTTAATTGTTGTGGTATATTGGAAGCATTAAAAGAAGTATTTGTACCATCGTTATCTCTTACAATCCAAAAACAAACATTAATACAATAATTTTCAGTTGGAGTTGAAACTCTTTGCGCATTGAATTCATCATAAGTTTGATAATTTTCAGGAGTTTCAAAAACCACATTCTTGGGCACTCACATCAAACAAACAAATATAAATTTTTCATAAGCAATTGTTTTAAAATCGTTAATAGTTATACGAATATAAGAAATACTATTTAATTAACAAAATTATTCTGTATTATTTTTCTGGAAATTAACTAGTTAGTATTTTTTTTAAATTTGTATTCAGCAACTATAAACCTACTTCTTACTAGACAAATAAACTCCAATCAATATAATAAAAGCTCCAATAAACTGAATTGTAGTAAGCATTTCACCATCTAATAATCCCCAAAAAAAAGCCACTACAGGAATTAAATAAGTTACCGAAGTTGCAAAAACTGGCGATGACATTTGAATTAATTTAAAAAATAAAATATTTGCTATTCCAGTACCAACAACACCAAGTATGACAATATAAATCATA
>JAYTPS010000156.1:0-4225 GCA_043747155.1 Flavobacterium sp.
GATTTTTAAAAAAAAAAAAATTATTCGAAAAATCGCTAATAATTTATATCTTAAAAGGGAACATCACTATCATCATCATTAGCATTGTTACCAAATGCCTCGTTTGCTGATGGAAGATTTTTAGTCATGAAAGGATTGTCATCATGATTCATTTTAGAAGGTAAATCGTCAAAGCTATTTCCATAATCTTCAAGATTATCAAATTTTCCTAGATTTCCAATAAATTTTAGTCTAATATTTTCTAGCGAACCGTTTCTGTGTTTTGCTATTATAAATTCTGCTTGTCCTGCAGTTGGCGATTGATCGTCGTCGTCCCATTCTTCAATTTTATAATATTCTGGTCTGTAAATAAAAGACACAATATCAGCATCTTGCTCAATTGCACCCGATTCACGTAAATCTGAAAGTAATGGTCGTTTACTAGAACCACGAGTTTCTACAGCACGAGACAACTGCGAAAGTGCAATTACAGGAACTTCAAGCTCTTTGGCAAGTGCTTTTAAATTTCTAGAAATTGTTGATATTTCTTGCTCACGATTTCCGCCACCTTTTCCGTTTCCACCAGCGGTCATCAATTGAAGGTAATCGACAATTATTAATTTTATGCCGTGTTGCGATGCCAAACGTCTTGCTTTAGCACGTAAATCGAAAATTGATAGCGATGGAGAATCATCAATAAATAAAGGTGCTTTTTCTAAATCTTTAACCTTTACAGAAAGTTGTTCCCACTCATGTTTTTCTAATTTTCCAGTTCTTAGTTTTTCAGATGACAAACCAGTTTCAGACGATATTAAACGTGTAATTAACTGAACAGAAGACATTTCTAATGAAAACAAGGCAACAGGATGACCATAATCAATAGCAATGTTTCTTGCCATTGAAAGTACAAACGCAGTATTGTGAGTTACGGTGCAATCTTCTAATAAAAATAATCTATTGCCGTCAATTTCAAATCCGTAATAATCATCAACCTTGTCATATTCAATAATAATTCCAGTTACTTTCCAATCTACTTTAGATTTCCATTCTCTAGCTTTTTTGCGTTCAACTTTTGTTGGAATATCATTTAAGTTTCCAAAAATTCTTAATCTAAATGCCGTTCCTTTATACCCTGTAGATTTTATAGAAGTTTTTTTCTTTCTAACAGATGTTCTAAATCCTAAAGTATCACAGAGAAATTTTATTTGATTTAATAGTTCCTCATTTTTTTGAACAATTTCAAAGCAATTAAATTCTGATGTGTAATATCCGTCAGCATCAATAATTCCAGCTAATAATTGCAATCTATTTTCTTTAGAATTTATTAAAAAATTATTTGGAATATGCTTGTTTTGTAAAACTCCTAAAGTTCTCAACTCAGTTTGAATACAAGTAGTAAACTCTTCTGATGAAAACCTATTTCTATTTATTATTGAATAATTATTGGTTCTATTTTCTTGCTCATAATTTACCAATTCACTTTGCAATTTGTTTGCGTATTCGTTTAAATACTCAATAATTTCTGAATCAATATTAGTAATTCGTTGACTGTAAGAATGTTCATCACCAAGCCAAAGTCCAAGATAATAAGGTTCTAATGGAAGTTCTTTCGATTGAAACTCTATTTCAACTTTATAACCTTTATAATTAGATTTAAATTTCTCCGATTTTTCTAAATAGTCCTTAACCGAAATATTTAAAACATCACCTTGTTTATAATTTCCTTCGTTTCTACTTCTTTTTAAAGATAAAATATGGCTTTCATTTACTCGATATGAAATTGCCTTATTTTGATGAATCCAATACATTTTCTCTTTACCTCTAGCAATAGAAAGCACTTTTCTAGCAGAAGAATCATCACCCATTAATAATTCGTTTTCTTTAATATTTTCAACATTTTTTAAAGAACCATCGTACATTAAAACTTTAGTTCCTTTTCCAAGACATTTTCCCATTCCTGGTCGAGCTGCAATAATCACCAAATCAGATGGTTGCCAACCCGATGTAATTTTATCTAGTTTAACAAAACCAGTTGCAATTCCTGATAATCCTTCTTTATTAGCAATTTCTTCAATTCGCTTTTTAGCTTGAATTACTAAACTTTGGGCAGTTTCTGAACTTCGTTTTATATTTCCTTGAGTAACTTCATATAGTTTGGTTTCGGCTTTGTCAAGCAAATCGAAAACATCAGTCGTTTCATCGTAGGATTCTTCAATAATTTCTGACGATATTCTAATCAAGCTTCGTTGTATGTATTTTTGAAGAATAATTCTTGAATGAAATTCAATGTGTGCAGACGAAGATATTTTTTGGGTAAGTTGAATTAAATAAAAATCACCACCAGCCAAATCTAGTTTTGCATTCTTTTTTAACTGAGCCGAAACTGTTAATAAGTCAATGGGTTGAGAATCTGTGAATAACTGAAAAATTGCTTCGAAAATATGTTTGTGCGAATCTTTATAAAACGCATCCGATTGAAGAATATCTATAACCTCATCAACACCTTTTTTATCAATCATCATGGCACCAAGAACTGCTTCCTCAAGGTCTAGTGCTTGTGGAGGTAGCTTTCCTTTTTCAAGATTGATAATAGTAGTTTTATCTACTTTTATAGGGTTTATATTTTTAAGATTTTCCATTGAGCGAAAGTAGTTTTTATAATACTATTTCTAAAATTCATTTGTTAGCAACTGTATGCTAACAATGTGTTAGTAACTAATAATTTTTGTTGATAACCATAAAAAAACGCCTCGTTTATTGACGAGACGTAATTGATACTATTAAGTAAGATATTACTCTTTGTACTCGCCCATTTTACTGTATTTATCCATCCTTTGAGCAATTAAATCTGTTGTTGATAAATCTTTTAGTTCGTTAAAAGATTTAGTTATGTATTGCTCTACAGTTTTAAAAGCAGTTTCTCGGTCATAATGAGCTCCACCAAGTGGTTCTGGAATAATATCATCTACTAATTTCTGTTTTTTCATATCGGCAGAAGTCAGTTTTAATGCTTCGGCAGCAATCTCTTTATATTCCCAACTTTTCCAAAGAATTGATGAGCAAGATTCAGGTGAAATTACTGAATACCATGTATTTTCCATCATTAAAACTCGATCACCAACTCCAATTCCTAATGCGCCACCAGATGCACCTTCGCCAACAATTACACAAATAATTGGAACTTTTAATCTAATCATTTCTAGAATATTTCTGGCAATTGCTTCTCCTTGTCCGCGCTCTTCGGCTTCTATTCCAGGAAATGCTCCAGGTGTATCAATTAATGTTAAAACAGGAATTCCAAATTTTTCGGCCATTTTCATTAATCGTAAAGCTTTTCTGTAACCTTCAGGATTAGCCATACCAAAATTTCTATATTGACGTGTTTTGGTATTATATCCTTTTTGTTGACCAACAATCATAAAAGATTGTCCATCAATTTTTCCTAATCCACCAACCATTGCCTTATCGTCTTTAAAACCTCTATCTCCAAAAAGTTCTAAGAAAGAATCGCCACACAATGCTTTAATATGATCCATTGTGTAAGGTCTGTTTGGATGACGAGATAATTGAACACGTTGCCAAGCAGTTAAATTTTTATATATTTTTCGTTTAGTTTCTTCTAGTTTTTTTTCAATTTGTTTGCATGTATTGGTAACGTCTACATCTGATTCTTGACCAATTATTTGACATTTGTCTAATTGGTCTTCCAATTCTTTTATAGGAAGCTCAAAATCTAAATATTCCATGTATTTGTACGATTTAGTTATTGTTTGAAATACAAAGATAAAATTTTATATCTTTTGAAAAAGTAATTTTACACTATTAGTTTAAAACAAATGTTAAGTTGCTTTTAATCTGCTTTTTATAATACCATTTAAGATAACAGTAATTAATATTATTATGGCTCCTATATAAAATTCAGAACTCATTTGTTCTTTTTCTTTAAAAATTAAAACTGCTAAAATTATACCATAAATTGGTTCTAAATTTATGGTAAGCATTACTGTATATGGGCTTAAAAACTTCATTAATGCTGTTGATGCAATAAATGCATAGCCAGTACAGACGGAACTTAATATCATTAAATAAATTATATCGGAAGTTGTTAGTTGAAAAAAATTGGCATTAAAACTACTTGTAAATAATAAAATTATTGAAAAAAAAAGTACTCCACCAGACAGTTCATAAAATGATATTACTGTAGGATTATATTCTTTAACAAAAAAGCTATTAATAACCGCAAACG
>JAYTPS010000157.1:0-7606 GCA_043747155.1 Flavobacterium sp.
AATTTTGTTTTGACCACCCAATTTTCCTATAGATTTCATATACTGCTGAAATCCGTTTTTGGCAACTTTAGTTATTTTTAAAGTTTGTAAAACGTTTCCAACAATTAAATCATCGTAATAGGAGTTTTGTTTTCGCATAAAATTGTCAATTTGTAACGCAAATTTTTCTAGATTATTGGGTTCGTTTTCAAATTCTATAAACCATTCGTGGTAAGGCAAACCTGTTTTTGGATTAATTTGTGGCGCAACCGTAAATTCGTTTACACTAATAGTTGTGTTTTTCATCGCTTCTTGCAAAGCAGTTTCTACTTCTTTACCAATTACATGTTCGCCAAATGCAGAAATAAAATGTTTTATGCGTCCAGAAACTATAATTCTATAAGGTTTTAAAGATGTGAACTGAACTGTATCGCCAATGTTGTATGCCCAAAGTCCAGCATTTGTTGAAATTATTAAAACATAATTACTATTTAATTCAACTTCGCCAATGGTATAACGTTTTGGTTTTTCTGTAAAAAATTCGTCAGATTTTACAAATTCATAAAAAATTCCTGAATTTAAAAGCAGTAACATTCCTTTTTCAGATTGTTTATCTTGGTAAGCAAAAAATCCTTCAGATGCTGGAAATAACTCTATCGAATCTACTTTTCGACCTATTAAATTTTCAAATTTTGCTCGGTATGGTTCATAATTTACGCCACCGTAAATAAATAAATTAAAATTTTTAAAGAGTTCCCCAATTGGCTTTCCTCCTTTTTTATTTAGTTTTTCAAAATACATTTGTACCCATGAAGGAATTCCAGAAATAACAGTCATGTTTTGGTTAATAGTTTCTTCAACAATAGCATCAACTTTATTTTCCCAATCTTCTATGCAATTGGTTTGCCATGATGGCATTCGGTTTTTTTGTAAATATTTAGGAACAAAATGTGCTACAATTCCTGATAAACGGCCAAGTTTTATTCCGTTTTTTTCTTCTAATGTAGGATTTCCTTGCAAGAAAATCATTTTGCCATCTACAAATTTTGAATTTCCTGTTTCGTGAATGTAGCTTAAAATGGCGTTTCGCGCAGCTTCAATATGAAAAGGCATACTTTCTTTAGTGAGCGGAATGTATTTTGCTCCAGATGTTGTACCAGAAGTTTTGGCAAAATAAAGTGGTTTTCCTTTCCAAAGAATGTTTTCTTCTCCGTTTACAACTTTATCTACATACGTTTTTAATTGTTCATAATCTCTTATTGGAACTTGACTTGCAAAATCTTGAAAGGTTTTTATCTTTAAAAAATTATGGTCTTTTCCAAACTGAGTAGCATTTGCCTTGAGCACTAAATCCTGAAAAACTTTTTGCTGTGTTTCAATAGGATTGCTTGCCCATTTTAAGGTCTTTTTATAAATTTTCTTAGCAAATAATTTGGCTGTTATTGATTTTATTGACATATCTTTTTTTGCCACCAAGACACGAAGTCTCTAAGTTGTTTTTTACTTATTTTTTGTTTTTTGTTTTTCAGCTTTTATTCTTGCTTCCTCGTCGGCAACTTCTTTTCTTAATTTTAGTTCAGATTCTGTGGTGTTTAATTGTAAATCTGGTAAGGTATCAACCGAAATTGCTAAAATTGAATCTTTGTTTACTTTAACATATTCGAGATTTCCGTTTAATACTTTTTTTATAGATTCTAGATAAGCTTCGTTTTTTTTAATTGCAAATTCTAATGAATCAGATTTTAAAGCCATTTCAGTTGCTTCTTTTCTAAGTTTAGATGATGAATATCCTGGAATATATTCTCTTAATGGTGTAAAAGCGATAATAAATGTTGTAAGAATTATTATCAAAATTGCACCTATTGATGCTACTACAAAAACATTCATTAGGGTTAATCTTAAAGAAAATATTTCTTCGAAAGTATCTTCGTTTAATATTACTAAACGATTTTTAGTAAATAATTTTTTCTTTAATAATTGCTTTTTGTGGCGTTTTTTAGTCATGTCTCTAATATATCCTACAAAGATAGAAAATTTGTGGTTTTTTTGTTTATGAAACTTTTAACGTTGTTTGATTGTAAATAAATTGTAGAAAATTAACTGTCTAGTTTTTTCTTTTTACATTTGCATTATAATTTTAATTAAAAATTTGCGAAAGCTTAAATTTTATGTATCATGGGAAGAATGGGAGCAACTGAATGGATTGTTATTGGTGTTGTTATTTTACTGCTTTTTGGAGGAAAAAAAATTCCTGAATTAATGAAAGGACTTGGTTCTGGAGTTAAGGAATTTAAAAATGCGGCTAAAGGTGAAGCTACTACAACCGATACTTCTAAGAAAGAAGATATAAAAGAATAATTTAAATCTTTTAATTTAAAATTCCAAATTCTAACATTGTTGTTAGAGTTTGGAATTTTTTTTGTTTTACACTGCAACCTTTTTACTTTTTTGTCTCTTATGTTAAAAAGAAGTATATTAACCCAAACTTTAGTAGTATGAAAACAACTGTTTCAATTTTATTTATTTTAATAAACGTTATGTTTATTTCTTGCAATACAGACAATATTGCCAATAATACCCAATCATCTAATGCTGTTGATGTATTTGTGGTTGGCGAAAAAACCGATTATGATTTTCCTAGGGCGTTTTATTGGAAAAATGAAACATTAAATTATTTAACCAACGAAAACCAAAGATCTAGTGCAACTGAAATAAGCGTTCAAGACAATCAAGTTTACATATGTGGAGAACTATTCAATGATAATTTTGACAAAACTGCTGTGTATTGGGAAAATGGAATTATTCATACCATAGAACAAAACGCAGAAACTCACGATATTTTAAAATCTGGAAATGATTTATATATTACTGGTGTTGACTCTAATAACGCTTGTGTTTACTGGAAAAATGGCGTAAAAAATATTCTAACTACAGAAGCAGTTACATCAAGTAAAATGAAAATGAAAATGGTTGGCAACGATCTTTTTATAAATGGTGCTGAAATGAATTCTAATGGTACAGATGTAAATTTATTATTTTGGAAAAATGGAGTGAAAAATATTATTTATACTGGCTTTGGAGAAACTTCATCTATTGATGTTGAAAATAATATTGTTTATTTATCTGGTAAGAGAGGATTAACCGGAAATCCGTCAACTATTAAATGTTTTTATAGTAAAAATAACGAAATTATAACATTAGATGATATCTTTTCTATCAATAAAATTGATGTAGAAAACGCTGATGTGCATTTGTGTGGTCAAAATAATGATTTTGGATTAACACCTTATTACTGGAAAAATGGAATGAAAACTAATTATTCTAACAGTGAAGATTTAAACGATATTAGCATTGTAAACTCCAATTTATTTGCTTGCGGAAATAATAGAATCTCTGATAAATATACCATTTGGATAAATAATGTTTTATCATCTGGTCCAGAGAAAACAAAGGCAAATGCTATTTGTGTTATACTAAAATAATCAATAATGAAAGTTAGCATAAATTGGAATGAAACTTATTTAAAAACATCCCCAAAACTCTTGGGGATTTGTCGTAGATATATAAAAGATGTTGCTACAGCAGAAGATATTGTTCAAGATTCATTTATTGTTGCAATTCAAAAACAAGAAACCTTAAAAGATGTAAATGCTGTAAATGGTTGGTTGAGCAAAATAGTAATAAATATGGCAATTCATCACATAAAAAATAACAAAAAAATAGTTTTTTCAAATTCAGAAAATTTTGAAATTATTGATAATTACACCACAATGAATACAATTGAATTAGATAATAAAAGCAGACTTTTAGCTTCAGATCTTGATAGAAATGATGTTTTAGAAGCTATAGATAGTTTACCAGATCATCATAAATCGGTTTTTAATATGTATGTTATTGATAGATTTTCTCACAATGAAATAGCTAAAGTTCTTGAAATTTCTGTTGGAACATCCAAATCGCATTTGTCACGTGCTAGAAAATCTATCCAAGCTTTTTTACTAGATAAAATAAACTCAAAACCTGATGACAAAGAAAAAAAACGTTGGATTGCATTTTTGCTTTTCTTGGGTTTAGAAAATTCAATGTTTGGTAATTTATACAGAAAATCATTTCAAGATTTTGAAATTCAACCACAAAAGGATGTTTCTTTTTCATCAAAAGATGTTTCTTTTCCAAAACATTTTATAGGTTTAGATAAAACTATTTCATATTCAAAAATAATATTTGGTAGTATAGGCATTGTATTATTTATTAGCATCGTTGTATATTTTAATAATTATTCCAAAAAAGAAACTATTTCCAATGAAAAGCAAGAAGTTTCAAAAGTTAATAGTAACGAAAATTTGATTGTTATTCAAAATGTTGTCTCAAAAAAAGATTCTTTAAGAAGTGATATTACCGAAACTAAATCTAAAAAAATAACTACTAAAAGTAATTTAGAAAAAAACCTTTCTAAGCAAAAAAAATCAGTACTAATTTCTAAAAACCCAATTGTAAAAATCACAAAAGACTCAACTACAAATGAACCAAAAAAAGTAGTGGTAATAAAAAAACAAATCATAATAAAAGATACTGTTTATGTTACGAAATAATTTATTATTATTATTTTTGTTTTTTTGGACTTTCTTGTTTTCTCAAGGAAAAAAAGTAGATACTGTATATGTTTATGAAAAAATATATGTTCACGATACCATTTTTATAGAAAAAAATGTTGAAAAAATTAAATTTGAAAATGCTGTTTTAAAACAAGATAGTTCAACAAAAAAAAACACTTTAGAAGTTCTACAAAACGGTAAAATTATTCAAATTTCAATAGATACTTTAAAGTTAAAGGTTTCAAAAACTTCAATAAAAAATAAATTTATTTATGGTTTGAAATTTCAAACCGGAATTTCTGATAACACATTATTAAAAGAATTTAATTCAAATTCGAGAAAGTTTATTGGACTTGGATTTTTTGTTAAACGGTCATTTATTGTTACAAATTTATTTGTTGGATTAGGGATAAATGGAAATTACATTTTTAATTCAGGTGAATTAAATTCTAGTGAAAACGACACAAATTTAAGTGGTTATTATTTTAATCAAAATAATGAGCCAAAATTATTTCAATCACTTACAAATTCAAATTTTCAAGTTCTAATACCATTTCAATTCTATTATAAAATAAATAAAATAATGCCATCAGTTGGTGTTTTTGCAAAATCGAGTAATTATAAAGCTTCCTTCTTGGCTTCTTCAAGAAACTTACCAATTAGTTTTGATGAAATTCAAAGTTATAAAGCTTCTGTTATTCAATATGGTTATTTGTCAGAACTAAATTATCAATATTCTAAAAAAATACTCTTTGGCATCAACTATATGATAGGTTTTTCAAATCATATTCCTTTTGTAAAAGAAAACAATAAAGGAGATTTTTTTACAACTAATACCAAAATTAAAGAAATTAATTATGGATTTCAGGTGATTTATAATTTATAATACAATTGTCAACTGAATTCGTTTTCGGTCTTCATTAACGTTAACCGCTTATCATTGTGTTGTTAAGGTTTAACCAGAATAAATTTCAAAAATATCATTTTCTGTCGAGTTAATAAAAGTTATAATGTCGTCTTTGTTTTCGATAATTAAATCTGAGATTTTATTTGTGTTTAAATTGAAAGTCTTTAGAAAAATTAATTTTGGAGGCCCTTTTCTTAAAATTACAATTTTTTCAAAATCATCGTCTTTGCTTACAATTGTGAAGCCATTTTTTTCTGCATAATTCCAAATACTTATGTCATTTGCAGGTTGATTAATTTGTAAGGATGAAACATGAACTACTTCTGGAAAAATAGAAAATAATTTTTTTATTAAACGCCAAGATAGATTTTCGTCTAATAGTAATTTCACGAAGCTAGAGATATTTTGGTTACACTTTCTCTATGCGCAGCAAAAGATAATGCCGACAAAATATTTTCAGAATTCAATTGAGGAAAATCTTCAATAACTTCTTCAATTGTCATTCCTGAAGCTAAATAATTTAAAATATCTGAAACGGTAATTCGAGTATTTATAATACATGGTTTTCCGCTTCTAATTTCAGGATTTACAGTTATTTGTTTTATCCAATTTTCCATAATTTAATATTTAATTCAAATGTAAGGATTTTTTATAAAACCATTGTTAGCTGAATGCGTTTTCTGTCTTCATCAACCTCAACTACTTTCACTTGAACATGTTGGTGCAATTTTACAACTTCGTTTACATCACTAACAAAATCTGCTTTGAGTTGCGAAATGTGAACCAAGCCACTTTCTTTAATTCCGATATCAACAAAGCAACCAAAAGCTGTAATGTTGTTTACAATTCCTGGTAAAATCATTCCAGTTCTTAGATTTTTTATAGACGTTACTGTTGGGTCGAACTCGAAAACTTTGGCAGATTTTCTTGGATCTAAACCTGGTTTTTCTAGTTCTTTTACAATGTCTTTTAGAGTTAAAATTCCTATTTCTTTGGTAATATATTCTTCAAGTTTTATTTTAGAAATTTTTTCTTTATTGGCAATTAGTTCTGAAACTTTTATTCCTGAATCTTTTGCCATTTTCTCAACAATTGAATACGCTTCTGGATGCACTGCCGAATTGTCTAACGGATTTTTACCTTCTTTAATTCTGATAAAAGCCGCAGCTTGTTGGTATGCCTTTTCTCCTAATCTTGGCACTTTTTTTAATTGTTTTCTATCTTCAAAAGCTCCATTTTCTGTTCGATATTGAACTATGTTCTCAGCCATTTTTTCGCCAATTCCAGATACGTAACTCAATAACGATTTGCTTGCGGTATTGATGTTTATTCCAACCGAATTTACGCAACGAACCACTACAGAATCTAATTCTTCTTTCAATTTTGTTTGGTCTACATCGTGCTGGTATTGTCCAACTCCAATTGATTTTGCATCAATTTTTACTAATTCTGCCAATGGATCTGAAAGTCGTCTTCCGATAGAAACTGAACCACGAACGGTAACATCATAATTAGGAAATTCGTCTCTTGCAATTTTGCTTGCAGAATATATTGATGCTCCAGCTTCTGAAACTACAAATACTTGAATTGGCTTATCAAAGGTGATTTTTTTAATAAAAAATTCGGTTTCACGACTTGCTGTTCCGTTTCCGATGGAAATTGCTTCAATATTGTAAGCATTTACCATGGAACGAATTTTCTTCATCGCCATAGCGCTTTCGTTTTGTGGTGCATGAGGATAAATGGTTTCGTTGTATAACAAATCTCCTTTTTCGTCGAGACAAACTATTTTGCAACCGCTACGAAATCCTGGATCGATTGCCAAAATTCTTTTTTCTCCAAGTGGTGGCGCCAATAATAATTGTCCTAAATTATTTGCAAAAACATCAATCGCAGTTTTATCGGCTTTGGCTTTGGCTTCTTGCAAAATTTCATTAGAAATTGCTGGTTCTAACAATCGTTTGTAACTGTCTTTTATGGCTAATTCTAAGTGTGGTTTTGCTTCGGAACGCTTATTTGTTATAATATTTTCTTCTATAAAATCTAGTGCTTCTTCTTTTTCAATTTCAACATTTAACTTTACAAATCCTTCACTTTCTGCTCGCAACATTGCCAATAATCTATG
>JAYTPS010000158.1:0-7399 GCA_043747155.1 Flavobacterium sp.
CATTGTGTAATCTTTTTGTGTGCGCTTTACATAGCGACTTGATTCATGTTTTTCCATTAGGACACTTTTTTGTGTATCGCTATTTCAGGACAAGACATTTTTAAATAGGAAAAAGCTCCAATTTTTTTGGAGCTTTTTTTGTTTTTACATTTTACAAATGTTTACCGATTTCCCAATTATTCTTCGAAAGATATTGTTTTGCAATTTCTATAGCATCACTTTCAATTGTTTTCGCCATAGAATCATTCCAACGATTAAGATATCTGAATAAAGAAATTACGCCTAGAATTTCTAAAATTTCTCCTTCATTCCAATATTTGTTTAATTCTAATTTAATTTTTTTATCAACTTCATTTGGAATTAAAGATGCTGCTATGGCAAAATCTAAAGTTACTCGTTCTGCATAAGAAAAAGCATTATGTTTTTTATAATTTCAAATATTATCTAATAGTTCTTTTTCTGCTCCATATCGTTCTGTAGAACGAATTGTTTGAGCTTGACAATACCTAAAACCTGAAGCATTGCTTGAAGCCCAACCCATTATTCTTTTTAATTCTGATGAAATTCGACCTAGATTTTCTATCACAGCAATATTCAAATTTATAAATGCTTTTGAAATTGATGGTCTATGTTACATTGTTGAAACTGAATTTGGGCAAAAACCTAAAGTTTCATTAAAAAAATGTTACTATTTCATGTGTTTCATAATCATGATCAGATGGAAGAGTGTTTATTAACGGTATAGTATATTTTTTTTAAATAATTATGTACTAAGTAACAAAATATTTAGTACATATTAATATACTATTTATTCTAAAAAAAAGGTTGCCATTTCTGACAACCTTTAAAAAAAACTAATTAACTACTTACTAAACTATTATTTTTTAATTACTTTAAACGTTTTTTCAAGTCCTTCAGACAGTACTCTTACAAGATAAGTTTCTTGTGGAAGAGAAGATAAATCTATTTGAACTTCACTATCATTTGTTTTTTTAGATATAATCAATTGTCCTAATAAATTGATTACACTAACTTCTGATATTTCTTTAGAATATTTAATATTTAAAATACCATAAGTTGGATTTGGATAATAACTAAAGTTAACATTGTCAAATCCTTCATTTCGCAGTGTTATTGTTACAGTAACCGCAAATGGTAAGCTTGAACAACTGCCTACTAAATTTACAGCATAATAAGTTGTGTTATCAGTTAAAACTGTAGTATTTGGTAGAGCATTAGTTCCGGCCAATGCATCAGCTTCTGATGGATACCAAATAATATTTGTTGGACTTACAACAATATCAACAACAGTACTATTCTCAACTAATGTCTGAGTAGCATTTCCAGTAGGAATTGATGCTGTAGATATTGTTAAATCTAACGTTTGTGTACCACAACCTGTAACAGAAGTGTACATTCCAGAAGTTGTATAAGTTGTTCCATTTACAGACCAAGTGTAAGAATCACAAGCAGAAGCAACAGTATTATTTGTAGTACTTATAGTAACTGTTAAATCTAAAGTTTGAGTATCACAACCTGCAACCGAAGTATACATTCCAGAAGTCGTATAAGTTGTTCCATTTACAGACCAAGTATAAGAATCACAAGCAGAAACTATAGTTGTGTTTGATGTTACCGGATTTACAATAATTGTCATTGTTGTAGTTCCTAAACATTGTCCAGCTACAGGACTTGAAGTGAATGTATAAGTTGTCGTTGCTGTATTATCTACTGCTGGTGACCATGTTCCTGCTATACCATTGTTTGAAGTTGTAGGTAAAGGTGATAATGTGCCACCATTACAAATTGGATCAACTTGAGTAAATGTAGGAATTGTGTTTGGTGTTACAGGAACTGTAACTGTTTGTAGAGTTGAACATCCTGTTGCAGTATTTGTAACAGTAACAGAAAAATCAGTATCGACATTTAAAACACCTGTATTTGTTGTTTGAGTTACAGAACCATTAGACCAAACATAACTTAATACTGGTGATGGAGATAGAGTAACTGGAACTTCATTTCCAGTCATAGCTGCTATAAGAGCTAAACCATTAGCTTGTGTAATACCATAAACTGGAATTGTAGCAGTAGATGTTCCTCCAGGATTAAGATTTCCTGCAACATTATTATATAAAAGTACACCAATTGCACCTGCTGCTTGAGCATTTTGTGCTTTTATTGCAAATGAGCATGTACCTCTTTGTATTAAGGCAATTTTACCAGCAAATAATCCTGGTGCAAATGCAGCACAACCATTACTTGGAGCAAGAACTAACATTCCTGATAAAGGACTTGTTATTGGCGTTCCAAAAGTTGCGGCTATCATATTTAAACTTTGGTTAACTGAACTTCCATCAACAAAGTTAACTGTTGGTGTAATGTTATTTGTAATAGCTGTTAATACAGTACTATTTCCTGCACAAATTGGAAAAGGATTTGCAGAAAAAGTTACTACTGGATTTGGATTTACTACAATAGTCATAGTGGTTGTTATTGTACATTGTCCTGCGTCTGGTGTAAAAGTATAAGTTGTAGTTGCAGTATTATTTAAAGCTGGAGTCCAAGTTCCAGTTATTCCATTATTTGATGTTGTTGGCAACGTTGCTAAAGTAGTATTAGAACATATTGGCGCAACCTGTGTAAATGTTGGTGTTGTAGGTGATGTAATAGTTAAATCTAAAGTTTGAGTATCACAACCTGCAACCGAAGTATACATTCCAGAAGTTGTATAAGTTGCACCATTTACAGACCAAGTATAAGTATCACAAGCAGAAGCAACAGTATTAGTTGTTGTACTTTGTATAATTGTTAAATCTAAAGTTTGTGTATCACAACCTGTAATCGAAGTATACATTCCAGAAGTTGTATAAGTTGTTCCATTTACAGACCAGATATAAGAATCACAAGCAGAAGCTACAGTATTATTTGTAGTACTTGGAGTAATAGTTAAATCTAAAGTTTGCGTATCACAACCTGTAACCGAAGTATACATTCCAGAAGTTGTATAAGTTGTACCATTTACAGACCAAGTATAAGTATCACAAACCGAAGCAACAGTATTAGATGTTGTACTTGGAATAATTGTAACAGAAACAGCAAGTCTTGCGCTTTCACAACCGTTTAATGTTTGCGAAGCGTAATAAGTGTTTCCAGAAACTAAAATATCGTTTGATATCAATAAGTTACCAGCGGTTACAGCATCATACCATTGAATTGTATTTCCAACAGCAACTAAACTAGCTACTGTTGCAGAATCACAAAAAGATTGTGTTGCAGTACCAGTTGGAGTTGGAGTTACCGGATAATAAGTAACATCAACAAAATCTGATGATAAACAAGTTCCGTCAGTTGCAGTAAGTGTATAAGTACCAGCTGTAGTTGCTGTAACACTTAATTGATTGTTAGCACCAACAATTGTTCCACCATTTGAAGCAACCCATTGTAAAGTAGGATTAGCATTTGCAGAAAAGTTACTAATTACAACTGTTGCAGCACCAAATGTATTATCTAATGTACGCATGTTAAATCCAAAAGTTTGTCCAGCAGTTACGTTTACAGTCATTGTTCCTGACTGAGTAGTAGCACCACCAGTATTATAACCAGTTAATAAAGTTGGAGTTCCATTTATTAAGAAATTTGGTCTATCCCAATTTGCACCATCACCAGTTGAATAACTCCAATTGAAAGAAACTGCTGTAGTTGTAGTTGCTGTAATAATATAATCTGTGTTTCCAACTGAACCACTTCCATTGTTTCCACCAGTAAGAGCGATAGAAATTGGAGCACTTCCAGTATTAATACTACCATTAGTATTAGTGTTGATTAACGACCAATTAGAAATATCATAAGCTCCAGAGAATCCATTTACTAAAGTAGTCGAAACTGTTCCAGTCAATGTGACATTAGTTCCATCACATGAAGTTGGAGGAGTTGGTCCTGCATCTACGGTTGGTGTTGGAGTAATAGTTAAATTTAAAGTTTGTGTATCACAACCAGTAACGTAAGAATACATTCCCGAAGTTGTATAAGTTGTTCCGTTCACAGACCAAGTATAAGAATCACAAGCTGAAGTTACAGTGTTTGTTGAAGTGCTTGGAGTTATTGTTAGATCTAAAGTTTGTGTATCACAACCTATAACCGAATTATACATTCCAGAAGTTGTATAAGTAGTTCCGTTTACAGCCCAAGTATAAGTATCACAAGCCGAAGCTACAGTATTAGTTGTTGTACTTGGAGTGATAGTTAAATTTAAAGTTTGTGTATCACAACCTGTAACCGATGTATACATTCCAGAAGTTGTATAAGTTGTTCCATTTACAGCCCAAGTATATGTATCACAAGCCGAAACTGTTGTTGTGTTTGAAGATAATGGATTAATTGTTACATCTAATTGTGTAGTTATACTTTCGCAACCATTAAGAGTTTGAGAAACATAATATGATCCAGTTACTAAAACAGTTGAAGAAGCTAAAGCAGTTCCTCCAGTTGCTACATCGTACCATTGTAAATTTGTTCCAGTAGCCGTTAAGTCGGCAACTGTTGCTCCATCACAAAAACTAGTATTAGGCAAATCAATAGTTAGTGTTCCAGAAATACATTGTGTTGAAGTCCATCCAGTTGTTGGAGGATATAATCCTGCTGGAACAGTAGTGTTTTCAAAACCAGTGTTGCCTATACCACCACAGCACCACAATACCCATTTTAAACCGTCAAAAGATATATTAAAAGATGAATTTAATGAGTATACAAAAGTTTTTTTGCCATTTAATATACCATTATCATTATATATTCCATTATAAATAGCACATCCATCAGTCATTGTAACATTAATACCTGTAAATACAGTTGGAGCAGCAGTTGTGTTTACAATAATTTCTAGAGTTGTGTTTGTAGCACATTGACCAGAATCTGGTGTGAATGTATAAATAGTAGTTGCTGTATTATTTAAAGTTGGTGACCAAGTTCCAGTAATACCATTATTAGATGTTGTTGGTAATGCAGCTATTACATCTCCATTACAAATTGGGCTAACAGCATTAAATGTAGGTGTTGTTGGTGCAATAACTTCAAATAATGTTAAAGAACGACATGTGTCACCAGGAAATTGTGCGTAAAATTGAGTAACGCCAACTGTATTAGTATCAGTAATTCCGCTTCCTGTAACTCCAACTGGATTAAAAGGTGAGCCGTTTGCAATTGCACTTCCGCCTGAATTTGAAGTATACCATTCTACGCCTGGCGCGTTTGGAGTAGTAGAAACTATATTATAAGTACCAAAATCAGCGTTGCCAAAACCAGATAAAACTAAAGTGTATAAAGTTCCTGCAACAAGATTGACTGTAACTTCAGCTTGAGCTCCACAAAAATCATCACTTGCTATTATTAAAACATTACCGGCACATAAACCAGCAGGATTAAAAGGATTTTGGTATAATGATAAAAAGTTATCCCAACCTGGGCCAGTACAAGTGCTAAAAGTATAACTTCCTGATAATGGTGCAGTAAAACTATGAGTAGCATAACGAACAGCAGTTCCTACTCCAGAATTAGTACATGTTCCACCTTGAGGTATTGATACTGATCTATTAAAAGTTGGTCCGCCAGTTGTGTCTCCGCTGTAGTTAGGTAAAGGAATTGCGGTTCCGCCAAGTGTTGACGTTAAACCACCAACAACTGTTCCTCCTTGACAAACTGAATATGGTGTTGTTACTGGTCCGTTTTCAATAGTTAAATCCAATACTGAAGGTTGAGGATTTGTTGCAATTGTTAAATTGTTAATTGTAGGCCATTTGAATGGAGATATTGTATTTGCACAAGTTATAGTAACACTAGTAATTGGAGTAGTAGAAGTATATCCAAAAAACTCATTGGCTAATATTACTGTTCTTGCATCTACAAAACTGGTAGAATAAGTTACGGTTATATCACCAGTAACCACTGCATCACTAATGTTTGTAGCAAATATATTAGCAGAAAAACCATAAATAGGCGTACTAAAGTTAATTGTTAAAACATCTGTTGCAGTGTTAGTACTAAGAAATGTTCCATTACTGTACATTCCATTTACAGCACTAAAACTTGCCGTTGTAGTACCAACTAATACATTTGTAGGATTTACTCCTGTTGGCAATCCACCTAAATTATTTCCATTAGTGCTTGCATTACTACTTGTTATAGAATTTGACCAATCGGTTTGATTGTTATATCCTTGCGTTACGCCGCCACCAGTAGTATATAAACCACTAGAATTGTAAGTAACTCCATTTGCTGACCAAGTGTAAGAATCACAAGCAGTTACTACTGTAGTTGATCCACCACCTAATTTGCTTGCTGGAGTGTTTGTGGCACGATTCGTGCCAAGAACTTTTTTAGAAGTAGAAATTACATTCTTACTTCGATCTGCCGAATTGTTTAATTGATAATTTTTTTGCGATTGTGCTATTAAAGCAAATTGAAAGCAAAAAATCATCATAAATAAAACTAATTTCTTAAAAAATAAAGTTTTTTTCATAAATAATTTGTGTTTAATTGTTAATGGTTTAGGTATGCTTAATGTTTTAGTATTTTTTGTTAAAATGAGACTGTAAATTAATCAATAAATTAATTAATACTATATTTTTTTAATACTATTTTAGTTAAAAATTAATTATTATCAAAAATCATGTAATAGTAATTCTACAAATATATAAATATATTGTTTAACAAAACCAAGTAAAATTACGTGATTTGCATTTTCTTATTAAGACAGTTATAAACAAAAAAAAATGCTTTGTTTTTTACAACAAAGCACTTTTTTTATTAAAGTATTTCTTTAAAACAATCCGTTAATCTCAGCGTCTATTCTATTAAATATCATTCCTAAATCTTCAGGATTATTAACAAAATCTATATTGTCAACATCAATTATTAATAATTTTCCTTTTGAATAATTAGAAATCCAAGCTTCATATCGTTCATTTAATCTACTTAAATAATCAATTGAAATTGTATTTTCATACTCGCGACCACGTTGATGAATTTGCTTAACTAGATTTGGAATTGAACTTCTAAGATATATTAACAAATCTGGTGGTTCAACCAAACTTTCCATTAGTTCAAAAAGTGAAGAATAGTTTTCGAAATCACGATTAGTCATCAATCCCAGAGCATGAAGATTTGGAGCAAAAATATGAGCATCTTCATAAATTGTTCTATCTTGAATAATTTTCTTTCCGCTTTCACGAATTTGTAGTACTTGACGAAAACGACTGTTTAAAAAATAAATTTGTAAGTTAAACGACCAACGCTCCATTTGATGATAAAAATCATCCAAATACGGATTGTCAACTACGTCTTCAAAATGTGGTTCCCACTTAAATTGTTTGGCTAAAAATCTAGTTAGAGTTGTTTTTCCTGCGCC